>CAMDCJ010000007.1 GCA_945890035.1 Rickettsia typhi | reverse complement strand
ATAATCTGAGGTTTGTTCAAGATGTAATTTTTGTTTTTTAATCATAATTATTGTCAATTTAAGTTGATAAAATTAGCTAGCATTTAAAATAAGCTGACGCTTATTTTAAGCTAGCTCTTAAATTGACACGGAATTATGGACGCTCTCGATATCGATAGCAGATTGCATAGACTTTACTTCTGGCGATGAATCCTTTAATACCAAAATTGCTTCCTCAACTCTTTCCGCACTTCCACCGATACAAGCAAACTGAACTTGATTCATGCCAGCCGAATTAACACCACCTGGAAAAACTGCTAAAATATTTTTAATTTTATCGACATTATCTTTTTGGTCTGCGAGCTTATCTTTATTATTTATTTTTGATTCTGTTTCTATTGCCAATCCTGCTAAGTAATTATTTAGAACTCGCGATAGTTCCTCAAGAGCTTGCTTATCGCTATCACGAACAGTTAGGCTCTTTAATAGATTTGGAGTAGTATCATTAGGATCATTACTAGTATCATTAAAATTAGAAAGAATATTTTTAACAACTGGATCACAATTCTCATGAGTTCCATCATTAGAAAATTTAGTTAAAAAATAATTTTTATAACATTGCAGAGTCTTATTAATTGAATCTTTGACTGCCACTGATGTGTCTAGATTGCTTGATTTAAGAGAGAGGTCATGTTCTTTTATATTATTAAGAGCTTCTGTTAGCTTTTGATTAGTGGGTGAGTTATTAATTTTTGATTGCCTACTTTCAATAATTGCGGTTAAACTATTTTGAAAATCATCTCTATTGCCCAAAGATTGATTAAAATAAACTTTAAATATTTGTGTAATATTTAATTCTTGAGATGAAGAAGGAGTAATCATCGAATCTGAGGCTGAGGGAGTTTCTTTGGGTATAATTTCGTTAATCATATCTTAATAATAAAAAAATTATATTTAGTTTTAGAGAGAATTTCTCTAAATTATTTTTTTATAAAGATTTATACAAATTTTATTTCCGATTGTCAAATCTACACTCACTTTCTTTTGAGTACAAAAATAGATTTTTTATAAGTTAAGCCGTTAAATTTTATTAATCTTCTTTTTGTAGTATACGCAAAGAAAGACTCCACGCCATTAACATAATTTTTTTCTCGATAAAATTTTATAATATTCACCTAATTTTAAGACAAAAAATCTTATGTTTTCTTTAAATTGTTGCCTCGGTTTTTTTGAAATAAAACATAAATTAGATTATCCTAGATTTTTTCGCTTATTTATTTGAGTTTGAAAAAAAAATTTTTAAGCTCAAAAAAAATTTAAGCAATTATTCGTTGTCATGAAAAAATATTTTATAATCATAAATTTAATTTTAGGTCTTTTATCAAGCGCTTCAATGGCTCAAGAACCTTTAGAATCTAATCCTCAAAACCAAAAAGATTCACGCTTTGAAGAAAGACTTCGTGAAAATAAAGAGAAAAGACAAAATAGATTGGATGAAATTCAACAAAAAATTCAAAAAAGACGCGACGAATCAAAAGAAAGAAGAGAAAATCGTACTAACAATAATAGAAACGAAAGAAGAGAAGAATTTAGAAGTGAAAATAGAAACGAAAGAAGAGAATCTAGAAATGATAACAGAAGTGAAAGAAGAGAGCAGATGGATAATCGCGCACCAAAAGCGCCGGAATTAAATCAAAACTCGCAACAAAATCAACAACCTTCTCAGCCTAGAGAAATGCGTCAAGAAGGACGAAGATAATATTTTTATTTTAACGATGAAATTAAACATATTTTTCAATATATTTTTAATAAATTTATTATTTATAAAGCCGTCTTTTGCGCAAGAAATTCCTTCAATAAATTCAAAAACTTACGAAGCCAAAACTATAAAAAAAGATAATGAAATTGAAATTCGTTTAATTCCAAAGAATCCTCCTGTAAAAGTTGAGAAGGATTTAGCTAATGAAGATTCTAAAGATGTCAAAGATTCTGAAGATTCAGATGAGACCGATGATACTGACCCAGATAATCAAAAAGTTGAAGGTGAAAATGATCAAGAAATGGTTTATAGCAAAAATTCCGATGGCAAAAATTTTAGTGCACAAGAGCTTTCTGATATTAAAGCAAAAAATTCCAATATAGCGAGAGAAAATTCTTTAAAATTATGGCGTGAAGAGCAAAAAAGATTGCGTGAAGAGCGCATAAAATCTCGCAAAGAAGAGGCGCGAAAGAAATATCAATCTCAAAAAGAAAGAAGTGTTATAAAAGAAATTGAGGATTTAAATCAAAAATTAAAAAATGAACGGACAACAAAAAATTATCAAAATTTAGAAGGCTCAAATGTTTATGTTCCTAATCAAGTTCAACCTTCAAACACCGCCACGGTGCCCGTCACAAATTCTTCAAGCGGAACAGTTGTAAATTCAGGATCGATGCCAACAAGCAACCCTTCAACTCAAACTACGCGTTAAAAATTACAATAAAAGTTGATATAGTTAATTAATTCTTCAAAATGTTGATAAAAAATAAAAAAATTTATGCATAAAATTGAAGAGAAAAATCAAACTCATAACATCTTGCTAGATCTTAAAAACATCAGCCTAACCATCGATGGCAAAAAGATTTTAGAAAATATTTCGTTAACTTTAGAAAAAGGTAAAATTAAAACTTTAATCGGGATTAATGGCGGTGGCAAAACCACTCTAGCCCGCATTATTATTGGTGCGCTAAAGGCTTCGAGCGGGAAAATTACTAAGCAAAAAAATATTAAAATTGGGCATATGCCTCAAAAAATTCAAGTTGATAAAACCATTCCGATGAGCGTTATGAATTTTATAAAACTTGTTAACGATAATGATTTAGATGAAAATCTTCAATCTTGGTGCAAAAGATTAAAAATTGAAAATATTTTGAATAATCAAATTCATGAAATTTCGGGTGGACAACTTCAAAAAATTTTATTTTTGCAAGCGGTTTGTGGAAATAATGATATTTTAATTTTAGATGAACCAACGCAATTCATGGATATTTCTGCAATAAATGAGTTTTACAAAATACTCGAAGAACTTAGAATATCAACGAATTGTGCCATTTTATTAATTTCGCATGATTTACATTTGGTAATGCAAAAAACTGATATGGTTTATTGCATAAATCGTCATGTTTGTTGCCATGGAAAACCCGAAGATATTCATCAACATCCCGAATATTTGTCTCTCTTAAACAATTCCGCACAGTTAAAAAGCAATTCGGAAATCGCTTTTTATTCGCATAATCACGACCATATTCACAAGATTTAATAATTTTTATTACACTCTTAACTTTAAGTGCAAAAAGGCGAACTAATTAAGAGTGAGAATGGTGCTATTCAAATAAATTAGTAATTGACGAAGGTACGAATGCTGAGACTTTGTTGGTGGAAAAATTTCCCTCTTTTTCGCCAGCTTTTTTAATATATTCATAACGCACGCTAAATATGCCACCGCCCTCACCCCCAGTGAGCAATCCACTAATCACCGAACCTAAAATTGGAATTTTACCAAGCCCAAATAAACTATTAATAATATATCCCGGAACTATCATTCCCCTAATTTCCATGGCTTGATTTTTTAAATTAATTTTACCTTTAGCGGTAACGCCAATTTTAAAATTATTGGCAACCAAAGATTTAATATTTAATTCATCATCTAAGATTGAAAATTCAATATTTATTGATCCAAAAGTAGTTTTTTCACTTGAAAAAATCTTGTCTTTAACTTGCGAAAACAAACTATTTTTTGAGAGCTTTTTAACCGACTCATTTTCAAATATCGTAATGTCTGAATTTACTTTAATTTCACCATCTAGAACTAATTTTTTATTGACTAAGTTTTGCCTAATTTTAACTTTAGCATTGCCGTTTGAAACCAAAGTTGAAATCCCTAAAGCCTCGATTATAAAGCCCGCATCATCAATTTGACCTTCTATTAAATATTCTTCACTTTTCTCATTTTTTGGATTTTTTTGAATTTTTAAAGTAATATTTTTTTGCTTTGCGATATTGCCATTAAGATTTCCTGACTTACAAATTCCTTCGATACAATTTAAATTTAAATTAAGTCGATTAATGATTTTTTTATTCGCCATTTCTAGTCGATCAAGCGCAATATTAATTTGAATTTTTTGAGGAGAATTCTTCGAATTATCATCGGAAAATTTTAAATTTAAAAGATTTGATGCATTAAAATATTTACCCTTCAAGGAAACTTTAGCGCTTGAATTGAGTTGGTCAAAGTTATAATTAAAATCAAAATTATTTTTAGCAAAATTCTGATTTTTTAAATTAATTTTTAATAAATTAAATGGGCTATATCCAAAAATAATTTCACCCTTAATTTGAGAATTATTTGCAGTATTTTGTGTATTAATTTTTGATTTTGTGAGAAGTATATTTTTGAAAGCAACAATTTTATCTTTTTCTAAATCGACATCAAAAGCTACGCGCCCATCCTCTTCTTGATTCTTATAAATTTGCAATTCTTTATTCATTATTTCGCAATTTTTTAAATCAATATCGGTTGTAAAAATATTTGATTCAAAATCTTTTTTTGTAACAACCTTAATAGAACCATCAAGACTGTCATTTTTAATATTATATATATTAGATTTTACAGAAATAAAAGTTTTACTTAAGGACATTTTTTCAATTAATGGAATGAATATTTCAATTTGCGTTTGCGCAATTCCATTAATATATTTATCAATTTTTGCCTGAAAATCCTCGTCTTTTGAAATATGCTTTAATCCATCGCCACCTTTACCTTCAAGGCTTCCCTTGATTGACAAAATGTTGATTGGCATATTAAAATCATCGATAGCGATTTCAGTATTGGTGATTTTACTTTTTAAAACATCGCCCTCTCGCACAATAATTTTCATATTATTTTTTGTAAACATCGCAATCCCCGAAAGATTATTTATTTCGGGAAATTCTTTGTCATAATTTAAATTTACATTCGCAAAATCAAATTGAGCGTTTAGATTTTCGAGATTAGAATCAAGCCCATCATCAACTATAACAAAATTTGCAAAACCCTGCTTAATAATCCCATCGGAAACGCTTTTTAAAACCCAATCGCGAGCTCCATTTTGACTTAAATTTATTGGCCAAAATCTTTCAATTTCATTAACAAGAGCATTTTGTAATTTAATCGTGAAATCATATTTATTTTTATTATTTTCGAGCATCGCAATTGAAAAACCCATCGATAAATGTGGATTGGAAATCTCGGTTTGATTGGCTATTTTACTAATCAAATCCGCCTCAACTCTTGAAATATTAAGAAGTTTTCTTGCTCCGTCAAACTCTCCCAAAATTAACATTTGTTGAAACTCAATTTTATCTTTAAAGAATTTTTTGAAATCAAAACTTCCTTTGTCCGCGCGAAATTTAAAGGCTATTTTTTTTAGATTTTTACTATTATTTATCGCAATATTTATCGAACCATTTATGGCGGTATCGATTCTGTTTAAATCTTCTAATATTGGATGAAAATCAGCGATTGAATTTGGTATAAAATTAAAAATATTTGCATCACATTTTAAGCCATCAACCTTAGATAGCTTGCAGTTTGAATCAATTTTGAATTCAGATTTATTATTAACAAAATAAACTAATCCTTGCGCAAAAATATCGAGTGAATCTTTGTTTAATTTGGTAGAAATTTTTGAGTTTTTTACAATAATAACAGATTTTACTTTTTGAGTTTTGAAAGTAATTTTAGCATCTTCTATTTCAAAATTTTCGATGGGAGTTTTATTTTTTCTAAGAGACGATAAAAAATCTATCAAAACTAATAATTGATCATCATCCTTTGATAATCTAGCGTTTTTATCTTGAATGTTGATTAAATTATTTGGATTTTCAATAACAATTTGGGGATTAAAAATTTTAATTTTACTTGGATTAAAATTAAATCTTATTAATTCAAGAATTGAAAATTCGGCTTCAATTTTTGGAATATTAAAATATTTAGTTGCTAAGGTTTCAACTTTATTTTCTTCATTTATTTGCGACTCCTTATAAGAAATTCTGATGTCTTTAAGCTCTATTCTAAAGGTTCCGTAGGTTGTAAAATTAATAAAACTTTTACTAATTTTTGCACGATTATCAAAATTTTTATCTAAATTTTCTTGAATTTTTTGAGTAACAAAGTCAATCGATCTTGGCGAACTAGAAACCAAAACCACGAAATAAAATAAAATTAAAATGAAAAAAATCGATACCGAAAGAAGTATTTTATAAAAAATTGGCAAATTGTTTTTGAGGGAGCTTTTTTTTAACGGGTTTTTTGATTTTTTTGGTATTTTTTTAATCATATAATTTCAAGTGCCTTCGAATATCAAAAGTAAACAACATTTTAATTTGTAAACAATTTACAACATTAAAATAAATCAACAAATATTTTTTTTAAAATATTTAACTAATGAACTAAGCGATATTCTGGAATCGTGATAATTGCGGTATTGTTTTTAATAGTCAAAATCTCAAATCGACAGCTTTGTTTATCTAGAATTTTTGAAATTTTTTCCTCATTAATATTATCTTTAATTTGCAAATCCTTATTATCGAAATAAAAAATTATAACAATTTGCTTAAGATGGTCAAGCATCGCGCTAACTCTGATATTTGAAGAATCGTCGGTTGTTAAAATTTCATAAATCAAAGTTCCAACCGCTTCAATTAAGGATATTCTATCGATTTTAATTTTTGGCAAAAGATTAACATTGTGTGGATTTTCAAGAATAATTCTTTTAGAAATATTTTGATCGATATTTTTTACGAAATCTTCAAAAAAATCATGAATTGAAACAATCTCTTCGTCAACATTGAGCTTAAAATCGATCAATGATTCATCGAGACTGTTATTGATAACCGATCTAAGGCTTACGCAATTCAAATAAATTTTCTTAATTTCATCAAGATATCCACGGTGCGGAAATGGCCCGAAAGGCTCTTCCTTAAGATTCGCGGCGGTTTTAGTAATCGTATCAAGATAAGCAAAAACATCTTTTGGTAAAACGATCGAAACTTGGTTTTTTAAATTAACGATTTGGTTTTTATGAACCTCTTCAACCCTTTGAGAATTTTCAGTCTTTTCTTTAATTTTAGCTATCAATAAATCAAAATCTATTGGCTTTACCAAATAGTCGTTGGCGCTTAAATTAACGCCCTTAATAACATTATCTTTTTGCCCTAAAGCGGTTAAAAATATAAAAGGTACTGCTGAATTTTTTAAGCCAACGGTGTCGCGCACTAATTTTAACAAGCCATAGCCATCAAGCTCTGGCATCATAATATCGGAGATTATTAAATCTGGTCTTTGTTGAATAAATATTTCATAACCTTGGTAACCATTTTCGGCCTCAGAAACTTCATAACCCTCGTCGCGCAAGATATCAGAAATATTCGAGCGAATATCCAACTCATCTTCAACACACAATATTTTGATTTTTTTATCTGACATAATTTTAAAATTATTTGCAAAAAATTTTTAGTACTAACCTATGTCCAAGTTAATTTGATAAAAGATAAACTCAATTTAAAATTAATATTTTTACTAAAGAAAATTAAAGTTGTTTCTTATGCTTTAAATAATTGATTTAGGATTTTTAAATTCCGAGCTAAATCTTATTAAACTATTTTAGAACCTTCAAAACTTTTTAGAATTTGCGAGACTAAATCGGGATTATTTTGTTCTTGAATTTTTATCGGCGAATCTGCTTGAATAAAGGGAGAATCCGGATTTTTTTGATGATGTAAATCAAGCAAAACTTGTTTTAAATCAGGCAAAGAAATTAAATGACAAATGCGAATCATCAACATCTCAAAAACCATTTTTGCTGAACTTGAAGTGCTAATTTCATAAATTGATTTAGAAATCAATTGCCATACGCGAATTAGATTAGAAATTTCGACATTATTTGCGATGAAACTTAATTTATCAAATTGCATTTTTGAATAAGCGTCAATTTCATAATTTTTAATGAGTTTTATTGATGAAATTTTATGAATTAATTCAAGTAAATCATTGGCGATTTGACGAATATCTGAGCTGGTTGCGTATATTTCAGAAAACTTTTTTTGCGCTACAACAAAATCACCTTTTAACAAATTTTCAAGAAGCTCAATAATTTTAAAACGATCGGATAATCCGAGCATTTTTTCAATAATTTCGGTCGCTAAAAATTTATCATGATTATTGCTCGCCAAAGCTTGATCGAGAATCGAAAGTGAATCACGAACCGAGCCTTCCGAGGCTTTAGCAATAAGGTTTAAAGCCTGGTCGTCTGCTTCAAAATTTTCTTTTTTTAAAATATTTTTGAGATGTTCAAAAATTTCTTTTTCATCAAGGCGACGCAAATCAAATCTTTGACAGCGCGACAAAATTGTTTGCGGAACTTCACGAATTTCAGTTGTCGCAAAGATAAATTTAACATTAATCGGTGGCTCTTCGAGGGTTTTTAATAAAGCGTTGAAGGCACTTTCACTCATCATGTGAAATTCATCAATGATATAAATTTTGTAACGGGCTTCGACCGGCGAATAGGCGATGGAATCAATAATTTCTCGCACGCCCTCAATGCCGTTGCGACTAGCGCCATCTATCTCAAAGACATCTTGATGATGTGACATCGAAATCGCCACGCAATTTTTACACACCCCACAAGCTTGTCCAGCAAGTCTTGACGCCTCATCGAGGCAATTTATAGTTTTGGCAATAATGCGTGCCGTGGTGGTTTTACCAACCCCGCGAATACCGTTGAGAATGTAGGCGTGATGCAGACGATTATTTTTAATGGCATTTGATAAGGTGCGCACCAAAACCTCTTGCCCAACCAATTCGTTAAAATTTTGTGGACGATATTTTCGGGCTAAAACTAAGTAAGAAGACATTTAAACTGGGTTTAAAAAATTAAAATAGATGCTCTTTATCTTAAAATTGCATTATTTCGTGATACTTTCGAAATATCGTTTTCAATCTTAAATCAGGTTATTCGCGTTAAAAAAATAGCCTAAACGGCTATTTTTAGCGAATAACGGGATCATGAGCGAAGCGAAGCAATCCCTGTGGCGAGTCGTCTTCGAAATCAAAATTTATTTTGATTGAGAAAAGCGACGAAGCGCTAATCAAAACAAAAATTCAAAAAACTAAAATCTTATCGCGGATGTCGCGATTCATTCGCGACGGAGCGATTCAACTGAAAACTAAATTTGCGTTAGCAAATTTAATGCATAGCACTCAAAATATCGTTTTCAATCTTAAATCAGGCGATTGAATTTGAAGGTGAGTCTGCGCAAACCTAGTTAATCTAGGTGCGCAAAGACGAATCCTGAAAAATTCATTCGCATCATTTAAGAGTGGAAGCGATATTAGTGAAGACGACCCGACTCGACTATCTCTGGGATGCTTTCTTTCAAATCTGACCCGCTAAAAAAGCAAATCGCCCGCCCTCACCAATTTTTATTTTGATTATTTTTTATAAATATTCAACAAGGTTTTTAATAAATTGCTTGATGTAGTGATTTAGTTAAGCAAAATTAAAATAGTGTTACTATTAATATAATTCTAAAATTTTAAATCCTATGTCAAAAGATTCAAAAAACCCACCGCCACCTCCAGCGGTTCCTGATGATTACGATACCAAAAGCATTTAAATGTAAAGGTCGAATAGTAATCAACTCCCAGCAAAATAGAAATTAAAACAAGAGAAATTGAAATAATTATCAAAACTATGTTAATAGATCGCCCTTTGCTAGCATTTATTTTCTTTACATTTGCAATCCTTATAGAATAAGTCTGCAGTTGCGAACAAATCAAAAATCGTAAATCCTCCGAATTATACTTCGCTTTTAACAACTCTTCTGGCGAAGTACCAATAGAAGATGTGTTTACTGCCTCATAAGCTAAACAAAGCATTATTAAAGCTAAAGAAAAAACAATTATTAAAAATATTAAAATTCCTTGATAGGTGCTATCTCCAAATTTTAAAATTCCAAATATAGTGCTCCAAAAAGCCACTAAAAAAGTTCTTAATAAAGCAATTTTATTATCCAAGGAATCATTATTTGCTAAAACCGTTCTCATCCGTTTTTCACCCTCTTGCAAAATAAAGTTTGCTTTTTCTAAATCAATTTTACTCCAATCGATTTCATCAGCATTTATTGGAGCTTTATACTCATTTTTTTTATCAAAAAATCGTTCTAAAATTTTCATAATTACCCTAAATTATTACCTTGATTAGCTTATCAAAAAACAAATTAATTACTAAATATATTTCTACAAAAACCTAAACACTCGATATAAATAAAATCTTAAAAAATGTTTGCGCTGTAGCTATATCCCTGAG
Source organism: Rickettsia typhi (assembly GCA_945890035.1). GTDB lineage: Bacteria > Pseudomonadota > Alphaproteobacteria > Rickettsiales > UBA1997 > CAILUF01. The sequence goes on along the minus strand of CAMDCJ010000007.1, from coordinate 22,075 downwards.
TGGTTACGAACCCATAAATTCTCACAAACTCGGAATAGCTTCAGGCTATAGCTCTCCCCTTGAGGGAGAGCGGGCGAACGATTGCAACGGTAGTTGCACATCGGGAGCCGTGAGGGGTCAAAAAATTAGAGCATCAAAGGGCTTGAGATTATCGTAAAAATTGCAACAAAAAAATTCCAAAAAAGACAATTTCTTGATTTTGTTTTTAACCTAAAAAATAACTAAATTTTTCTTATATAAAAATAATTCAAAAAAACACCATTTTTTATTTTAAAAATTGATAAATTTGAAGACTTTTAAATAAATCAAGAAATTGTCTTTTTTGAAATTTTCTCATTTCAACTTTTTGCATAATCTTAAAATAGTTGTTGTTGTAAGTTTTTGACCCCTCACGGCTCTCAAATCGCAACTACCGTTGCGATTTTATCGCCCGCTCTCCCTCAAGGGGAGAGCTATAGCCTGGAGCTATTCCGAGTTTATAAAGGTTTGCAAGTATGCAAAAATCGATGGGGAATTGGAAATCAAAAAATAACACAAAAAAATATTTAGTTTTAACTAAGTGCTTTAACACTTACAATCTCAACATCCGGGCTTAGTAAATGTGGCTTGATATTTTCTTCGCGACATAAATCTGTCGATAAATATTTCAGCGCCGAATCGCAAAAAATTGTGGTGATCACCGCTTCATCATCCGGTGATTCTTCAAGCAATTTTAAAGCTCCGATGAAATTCGCACCAGAAGAAATTCCGACCGACAAACCCGCTTGATTAATTTTTTGCGCCATGATTACGGCATCGGCGTCATCAACGCTAACAATTTTTTGAAGCTCATTAAGTTTCAAAATTTCGGGAATAAATTCATCGCTAATTCCTTGAATGCGATGTGAACCAATTTTTTTACCACCAGTGCTGAGAGTTGGTGAATTTAAAGGCTCCATCGGATGACATTTAACTTCAAGATTATGCGTTTTACAATATTTTAAAAAACCCATAATCGTGCCACCCGTGCCAACTCCAGCAATAAAATGAGTTAGTTTTAAATTCAGTTTTTCTAATTGTGAAAATATCTCGGGAGCCGTCGATTCAAAGTGCGCATTGACATTTTCAATATTGGTAAATTGTTGCGGACAAAATGAATTAGAATTTTTAATCACAAAATTATTGCCTTCTTCGATTGAGCGTAAAAATCCACCTTCTTCTTTGGAAATTTTAATAATCTCGGCGCCGTATAAAGCTATGGTGTCGTAGCGTTCTTTGCTAAGCCAATCGGGCATAAAAATTTTAACTTTATGTCCCAAAGCGCGCCCCAAAGCACTAAAAGCGATACCCGTATTGCCACTCGTTGCTTCGACGATAATGTCGCCTTCCTTGATTTCATTGGCTTCGTAAGCTTTTCTTAAAATGTGAATGGCGATGCGATCTTTAATCGAACCACTAAAATTAAATGCTTCATATTTAGCATAAATTTTACGATTTTTATTTTTATATTTAAAAGCAACTTCAATAAGTGGAGTATTGCCATATAAGGCTTGAAGATTATTTAAAATTTCAATTTGCTTGTGCGACATAATTAATTTTTTATGCTTTGTAGTTAATATTTGAGAATATAATTATTGCTTACTAAAACTAGCTAATATTTCTAAATGACTAGTGGAATAAAACTGATCCAGCGCCAAAATATTAATAATTTTATAATTCAAGTCAATCAGGTTTTTAGCATCGCGGGCAAAGGTTTGCGGGTTGCAAGAAATATATTGCAATGATTTAATTTTCGATTTAGCAATATTTTTAATTTGCGGTTCGGCGCCGTTACGAGGCGGATTTATGATTACATTATCAAACTCATCAAGCTCTTTGGCCGTAAGAGGATCGCCATATAAATCACGACATTGCGCTTGAATTTTTTGGGTTAATTGTAAATTTTTGGCGTTACTTTTAATGCCATCGACCATTGATTGCGAGCCTTCAAAGCAACAAAATGAAGCGCTTAAATCGTGAAGCGCAAAAGAATAAACTCCAAATCCCGCATAAATATCGGCGATTTTTTTTATATTTTGTTGCGCAGAAATTTCTTTTCGTAAAAAATTAATAATATATTCAAGCCCGGATTTTGTTGCCTGCAAAAAAATATCGCCGGTTAAATTTAATTTTAAATCTCCGCAATAAATTTGGTTTTTACGACTAAAATAAAGTGGGGTTAAATTTTGTTTTACATCGAATGAACAATTTAAAAAATGCTCTTTTGCAAAATTGATAAATTTTAATTCTTCATTTAAATCGGCCTTGCGATTTGTGCGAAAAACAATGTCTAGACCGTTGTCAAAGCTGGTTATTACGACTTGATGAATAAAATTTTCTTGTTGTTTTTTTAAGAAAAGTTTTAAAGGTTTTATGAGTAAATTTATCGATTTTTCGGCGAGCGGATATTCATCAACTTCAATTAATTCTTTAGTTTTTTCTTTAAAAAATCCTAGATTATTTTTATTATCGATTTGAAAAATTACACGACGCCTCGATTCTTCTTTAATCCATATAAATTGAGGTTCTACATTTAATTCTTGTAATGTTTTTTTTAAAGAATCTTGTTTGTTTTGGCGATAAATTTCTTCATTTTCAGGCAGGAATATTGTCATTTTTTTTGCGTTTTAATTTGACAATTTGCGTAATAATTTTAAGGCTTCCCGAAAAATAAGAGGCAATAAAATAAATTATTAAACCCAGCAAAATCATCATCGATAATTCAAAAATTTTGCTAAAATTTTCGATTAAAAAATATTGTTTTAATAAGTGAAGAGTAAATGCCATCAAAATTGATGGAATTAAAATTGAAATTAATTTTTTAATAAAATCTTTTTCAAAATAAAAAAGTTTTTTGCTAATTAAATTAGAAATTAACAAAGTTAAATTTAAATAACTTGAAAAAACTGAAGCCAAAATAATTCCAATAAAACCCATTTCTAAAATATAAAAAACATAATTTAAAATTACATTATTTGTCAAACAAAGAATGGCGATTTTCATTGGCGTTTTAGTGTCACCGCGCGAGAAAAATGAAGGCTCCATGACTTTTACCAAAACAAAAGATGGTAAGCCAAATGAATAAAACATTAACGCTTGCGAAACTAGATTACTTTCATTTTCACCAAAAGCTCCGCGTTGAAATAATGTTGAAATTATTGGATAAGATAATACTGTTAAAGCTAGAGTAGCAGGCATTACCAAAATTAAACCCGCTTCCAAAGCGGTATTTTGAAGTTTAATCGCCGATTCAAATTCGCCACCCTTAATGCGTCGTGATAAATTTGGTAAAAGTGCAATTCCGATCGCAATTCCAATCATGGCGAGCGGAAGTTGATTGATGCGATCAGCGTAATAAAGATAAGACACCGCGCCTGCAATCATACTTGCGAAAATTGAATCGATTAGCAAATTAATTTGCATAACATTGGCACCGATTATTCCGGGTAATAATTTACGAAAAAATTTGCGAATATCTTGATTAAGTTTTGGTATTTTTGGATAAACCAAAAAACCACTTTTATAAACCGCAAAACCGACATATATAAATTGCAAAATACCCGCGACAAAAACTCCCCAAGATAAGGCGTATCCATAGTTTGGAAACATTTTGCCAAAAAGCAAAATCATCAAAATTAAGGTTGAATTTAAAATAATTGGCGATGAGGCGGGAACGGCAAATTTGTTAATTGAATTTAGAATTCCCGAATAAAGAGACACTAAAGAAATAAAAATTAAATAAAAAATTGTAATATGCGAAAAACTAATGAGAAGACTTGATTTCTCTGGATCTAAAAAGAATCCGGGAAATAAAATTTTCATAAAAAACGGCATGAAAATTTGTAAAATAATTACAAAAATAAAAAGACTATAAAGCAAAATTGAAAAAATATTAGCTAAAAAAACTTTGGCTTCTTGATTTTGATGATGCGGTTTTGAATTGTCTAATTTTTCAATAAAAATTGGCACGAAAGATGAATTGAATGCACCTTCGGCGAACACTCTACGAAAAAAATTTGGTAAGCGAAAAGCCGCAAAAAAAGCATCGGAGAGAACACTCACACCAACATAACGGGCAATTAAAATATCGCGAATAAAACCCAAAATTCTTGACAAAGAAATAAAGAAAGAAATTGTAAAAAAAGATTTAAACATTTCTTTTTATATTAAATTTTGCCAATCATTTTCACCAATATTTTCTGGAATAATAAAAACAGGAGCGTTGATTTTGTCGCCAATTCTACCAACAATTTTTGGCAAAACAGTATTGTCAGATTTCGATTTTTGTGACTTGCCAAAAATTATCATTTTGCAATCTGCGATAGTTTTGACTTCATTGGTAATTTCAGAAATGATATCGCCTTCGCGAATTGAAACTATTGGCGTGATGTCATGTTTTTTACAAATATTATCAATAATTTTTTTCATATATTTATCCATTTGCAAATGTTTTTGCGAACCGATCATTTCACTTCCAAACAACAAATTGCGATGCGAACCTTCTATAACTGTCAAAATGTGCAATTTTAGATTATTATTATTTTTTTTAATCAAATGACAAGCATATCCTAAAGCGTTCTCGGAAGCGCTATTCATGTCAATGCACACAATAATTGTTGCCATAATTTAATTTATTTTTTGATGAATCTAGCAAAAAGGTAATTGGCCAAACAGCCAACAAAAATTGCTAAAAAAACTGCAATTAAACCATATAAAACTGATTGGCTTAGGGCAAAATTAGAAATTTTGGCACTTATACCAATTTGGTTTACATAGACTGGGATTGATTGGAACGATAAAACCGAGCCATTATTAATTAAATAAACTTCGATTATATAAGTTCCAAGTAAAATATTTTTTGGAAAATCAATTATTAGCTTAAAGAGCGTTTCGTCTAAAAAATCAATTGGTTTCGTGCTTACAGAATAAAGGTTTTTTTGCTCAAGCAATTCAACGAGTTGAATCCGAAATTCGTTAATTTTTGAAGGCGATAAATTATCTTGAATCTCAAATTGTATATTATTTTTGCCAAGCTCATATTCATTAAGATCCTGCTGGATCATTTCGCCGTCATTGTAAGTCGAAAATAATGAATAAAATCCATAAGAATTTTTAAATTTTATGCGCTCACCATTGAACCAAACTCCAAGCAAATTTTCTTTTTTGCTGATGATAAAATTTTTACGCGGTCCCCTGACTGTAATCACAACATCGCCAGCATCATTTTTAGCGCCAAATAATAAAATTTGCGCACCCTTGAATTCAGTATCAACATTGATTTCATTCGAAGAAATACCTGAAATTAGCGGTCCAGCGTAGGCTTCAATGTTAATTAGCAAAAAGCAAAATGTGTAAAAAAATTTTAAAAATTTCATTTAAAAATATCGAGTGAATAAATATTGCCTGGTTGCGAAAATAATTGAAACATCATTTTAAAGCATATTAATAAAAGCAGAATTGCGAGGAAAGTTCGAGTGGCGTTAGCATCAACTTTGTATGCAACTCTTGAACCAACTTGCGCGCCAATTGCCGAGCTTATGATCATTAAAATTCCCAAAACTATATCAACATTATTTCCGGTAACCGCTTGCAAAAAAGTGGCGTTACTGGCAATAAAAACGATTTGAAATAATGATGTTCCGACCACCAAACTTGATGGCATTCTTAAAATATAAAGCATGGCTGGAATCATTAAAAATCCACCTCCAATACCCATCAAAGAAACTAAAATTCCAACTCCAAAACTTAAAGTAATTGGCACTAAAATACTAATATAAACTTCGGAACGAGAAAAATAAGTTTTAAAAGGCAGGTTATCAATTTTTTTAAGCAACCATTGAAATTTAACTGCCTCTTCATTGTGATGATGCCAATCCATGCCGAATTTTCGATCAATAAAATTTCTAAAACTATCGGAGAGCATCATTAAACTAATCGAGCCTAGAAAAAGAACATATGTAATGGCGATAACTAAATCAATTTGTCCGGCGTTTTTCAAAAGGCTAAAAATCGATACGCCAATCGATGAACCAATAACGCCACCGATCACCAAAAAAAGTCCCATCTTAATATCGACATTGCCTTTTTTAAAATGCGCGAGAAGACCAGAAATTGAGGCAGCGATAATTTGATTAGTTGAAGTTGAAACCGCTACGGGAGATGGCACACCAATGAAGATTAAAAAAGGCGTCGCCAAAAAACCACCACCAATTCCAAACATACCAGCTAAAAATCCAGTAAGCAATCCCAGCGCTAAAATTAGGAAAATATTAACTGGAATTTCGGCAATCGGGAGATAAATTTGCATTAAATTTACTTAGTAAATAATTAAAACTTTGTTATTTTGTAAAAAAATATTATCGCCTAGCGAATCAATTTTTTGCGAAATATTTTTTTCGTCTTCAATATCATCGAACTTAATTAAAGCAAGACCTTTGAGGGTTTTTCCATCAAAAATTGATGATAAAACCAAACCAACATCTTTATCGTTTTTTATAAGTTCATGATTTTTAATGTTAGCCATTTTTAATATATCGCCATCAAATTGTAAAGAGGATAAATTATTTTTTTCTTCAATAGCATTTTTTAATTGCTGATTAACTTCTTCAATTTCAAATAAAAATATTTTTTTTCTTAACTGTCCGCGATAATGATTGCGTGCGGTTGTTTCTTGACCAACATAACAGCCTTTTTGATAAGAAATGGCACTAAAATTATCAAAACCAAATTCAAAAATATAAGATTTATCTTTGGTCAAATCATAATAACCTTCGGGAATTCTAAAATTAATTCGCCTTTGATGATAAAAAATTAAATCTTGGGTTGGATAGTTTTTTAAATCTTGTGAATTAATATAAAATCTATAACCAAAATCATTAACTCTTGAATCAACAAAGCCAAGATTTTGCGTATTAAAAATAACAAATAGATTTTGATTCTTTGTTATTTCAACTTGCGAACGCAATTTATAAAGATTGAGTTTTTTTATTATCTCATCAACCTCTAAAATATGACAATCTAAAATGTATTTTTCAGCAATTTCGTGAATAAAGAAATCGACAAAAAAACGCCCTGCCCCGTTCAAAAAAGCGGAATAAATCATTTTTTGCGGTGTGGCTAATTTTATATCATTGGTAATCAATCCTTGTAAAAATTCTTGACGATCTAAGCCAGATATTTCAACAATTGCACGGTCTTTTAACAAAAACATAATAACTTTTAAAAAAATTTATTTTTGAAATAATCTAGGAGATAAAAACTAAAACTCAAAATTTATTTTGAATTTTAGTTGCAAAATCTATAATTAAAATGAATGCTTATAAATTATATTTTAAATTTATATTTTTAGCCATAGTTTTTTAAAGTTAATTAGAATTTTTTTTGTTAAAATCATTGTTAAAAATTCCATTTTTATTAATTTTACTCTTTAACTCTTCCTGCTTACTCGTGGAACCAATGCCAGCAGATTGGAATTGGGGGTTAAAACCGCGTCCTTTGACGGGAGTAAAAAATTTTCCTTCGGCAAAAACTGAATATGGCAAGGGTTTTCGTGACGGATGTTATTCGGCTTTGAATGCCGTAACCAAAGGCTTAACTACGGAATTGGATCCTAGATTTGATTTCCGTCGCATGAAAAAATCATCGGATTACGGTCTCGGTTGGTTTGATGGGCTCGAGCAATGCACCTATATTATGGATTGGGATGTTCCTTAAAAAATTATGATAAAAAATAAAATTTTAAATATTATTGCAATAATTTTACTCTTAAACTCTTGTCGTGGTATTGATAATATGGGATTTTATCAACCAATTACTATGGATTTAAAAGTACCCGACGGTCCGCCAGAATTCAAGGCTGGTTGGCATGCGGGCTGTAAAAGCGCTCTTGCTAATCGCGGTTTCCAGAATTCATTTGTATATCAAGAAGAAAGTGGACCAGATTACGGTTCTGGCGTTTATCAACATGATCCTTATTTCCAAACTGGTTGGCGAACGGCTTTTTTCTCTTGCGTCAGTTATGTTTCAACCTTTGTCAACTTTAACTCAATGCAACATGGACCACTATCAAAATGAAATATAATTTAATAAAATTTTTAACTATAATATTTTTCACTTCATCGCTAAGTGGTTGCTATTCTGGATCTCAAAACATGATGCCCGCCCTTGCTGACAAGTATATGAAAGATGAGACCGACAAAACTACCGAAGAATATCGCGCTGGTTGGAAAGATGGTTGCGAGGTTGGCATTTCTTCGGGCGCCAACACTTTTTATAAAATGTTCTATCGCAATAATAAAATTGATGGTTATCGCATGTCTTCTTCGCCTGAATATCGCGATTCTTGGGATAGTGCTTTTTGGTATTGTTTTAGATCAACTTATGTTCGTCAAAAATCATCGGTTTGGGGTTCAATTATGAAGGGCTTTCGTTAATGAAAAAAATTATAATTTTTACTTTATTAATAATTTTTCTAAACTCTTGTCGCTGGATTTCGGATGCTGGGAGGCCATTTTATTCAATGACTAATTTTAAAGTCCCTCCGGGAACGCCTTCATTTCAACAAGGCTATAAAGATGGATGCGAAACCATTTCCTATGCTCGTGGCAACCCATTTTATAAAACTCGTTACAAAGGTTATCGCTATGATCCAAAAATGGTTGGCAATTCCGAATATCGCTTCGGACATTCGCGGGGAATTTCTTTTTGTTTTATGCAAATAGTTTCACAACCACAATCTTCTTTTGATAATTATCTCAATTATTACGATGCAGGAATGATGGCTCAAGATTATAACACCGTTGGCGATGGTTTGTTTGATGGTGGAGTTTTAAGTTGGGGAGCTTTTGGTGGAAGTAGCGGTGGCTTAAATGACGTCTTTGATGTTTATCAAAAAGGCGGTTCGGGAACTACTGGTGGAGTGTTTGATTCCAATCCTCTTTGGGCAGGTGGCTCGGTCGGTCAGTTTTTTGGTCAATCTTATAATGGTTCTTATTATGGAAAATAAAAAATTCATCTCCATAATTTTATTATTTTTAACCCTAAGCTCTTGTTCGCCTTATTGGTATAAGCCGATGGGTTTTATTTTTCGCCACGCTCCGAAAGAAGGTTCTCCGGGATTTCGCTTAGGCTGGATGCACGGATGTGAATCAGGGCTTGGAACACAATTTGGTGGAGCCATTTATCAAAGTTTTTATAGTTGGAAACGCGATGCCGATATTGCCTCGTCAAATCCCGATTATAAAAAAATAAAAAATCGCTATAAAAAAGAATTAAAGGATATTAATTGGAATAATATTCAGGATATCAAAAAGAATTTCAATGATTATAACACAATTTTTTGGGGCGGACATTATTTTTGTCGTCAAAGCATTTTAGGAACTCTTCAATCTGCAGGAATGGACCCCGCCTTACCCGACGATGAACGCTTCAACCCAATGGCCCATAGTATCGGCAATGTTTTTAAAATGACCTCCAAAGGCGACACCAGAATCGGCACAGGTTTATGGTAAAATATAAATAATGTTTATAAAAAATTATCAAATTTTCATAAACGAATTATCGGGATTTATATTTTTATAATAACTTATCTATTAAATCTAAAATATCATCAACGCCTAATTTTGCCTCGATTCGCATAGTTTTTATATCATTTTGTTCGATAAATTTATCAGCCATGAAAATGGCGCGGAATTTACATTTACCGTCATCTAGAAGCGATTTATTAAGTAAGAAATTGCTGACCGAACTACCAAATCCACCAATCGCACCTTCTTCAATTGTAATAAAAATTTCATGATTTTTTACCGCCTCGATTATTAAATTTTCATCGAAAGGTTTGGCAAATCTAGCGTCAATGATAGTTATATCGAAATTATATTTTTCTTTAATAATTTTTGATGCTTCAATCGCATTTTCAAGAATGGTTCCGAGCGCCATAATCGCAACTCTTTCGCCTTTTTGAACTATTTTGGCTTTACCAATTTCAAAAACTTCTTTATCTTCAAAATTAATTTCTTTAGAAGCTTCGGCGCGCGGAAAACGAAAGGCGCTCGGGCGATCATTAATTTCATTGGCGGTATTAATCGCTTTAACTAACTCTTGACCATTTGACGGAGCCATAATCACAAAATCTGGCAAATTAATTAAATAAGCAATGTCGAACGAACCCGCGTGAGTTGGGCCGTCAGCTCCAACAAAACCAGCGCGATCAATCGCAAATCTAACCGGCAACTTTTGCAAAGCGACATCATGAATTACTTGATCATAAGCTCTTTGTAAAAAAGTTGAATAAATCGCACAAAATGGCTTCATTCCTTCAGTTGCAAGCCCCGCAGAAAATGTAACGGCGTGTTGTTCGGCAATTCCAACATCAAAAATTTTCTTGGGATGATTTTTAGCAAAAATATCAAGCCCAGTCCCACTTGGCATCGCCGCGGTTATGGCTAAAATTTTTTCATCTTTTTTGGCCAATTCACTCAAACATGTTCCAAAAATTTTTGAAAAAGTTAGAAAATTTGAAACGGCTTTTTGTTGCACGCCGGTTTTGGGATCAAAGCATGAAACCGCGTGAAGCTTATCGGAACTTTGCATAGTTTCAACAAAGCCTCGCCCTTTTTGCGTAACGCAATGAATTAGAATTGGATCGGAAGATTTATCGTTGCGAATATTCTGTAAAATCGGCACCAAAATATCGAGATTATGACCATCAATCGGTCCAATATAATAAAAGCCGAGCTCTTCAAAAATATTTCCGCCCATCCACCATTCTTTAATGGATTTTTCAAATTTTCGCGGATATTTGCCAACCGATTCGGGCAATTTATGCACGACTTTTTTCGAAAAATCACGAATTTTTAAATAAGATTTTGAAGAAGCGAGTCTTGAAAAATAATGCGACATCGCGCCAGTCGGAGGCGCAATCGACATGTCGTTATCATTCAAAATTACGATCAAGCGATTATCATTAAAATATTCTTCTTCGAGTGCGCCGGCATTGTTCATGGCCTCAAACGCCATGCCAGCAGACATTGCGCCGTCGCCAATCACCGCAATTACATGGGATTTTTCATTTTTAAATTTTTTGGCAACCGAGATTCCAAGACCCGCCGAAATTGAAGTCGAACTATGTCCCGCACCAAAAGGATCAAATTCACTTTCAGCGCGTCGAGTAAATCCTGCCAAGCCCTCGGGCTTACGGATTGTATGCATTTTATGGCGTCGGCCCGTTAAAATTTTATGCGGATAAGCTTGATGCCCAACATCCCAAATTAATTTATCATGAGGCGTATCAAAAACATAATGAAGAGCGCATGTGATTTCAATCACGCCAAGCCCCGCGCCAAGATGCCCACCAGTTTTTGAAACCGTAGAAATTGTTTCATGGCGCAATTCATCAGCAATTTGCTTGATTTCGCTTAAAGAATATTTTTTTAAATCCGCTGGTAAATTAATTTGATCAAGAAGCGGAGTGTTTGATTTCAAAGAGTCGGTCATTCAATAAAAAATATTGTAGATTTATTTTGTAAAAGAAAATTTCTTAAAATAAACTCGATTTAATTAAATTTAAAATCATTTTTTTGATTCTAAATATTTATTTATAAAATCACAAGCAAGCAAATGTTTCAAAGCTTTAAAAATTTACTTTTCGTTCGTCAAACTAAATTTTTATATTTGAGTTTCTTTCTATTTGCAACCGCAATTGGCATTGATTTAGTAACCTTCCCATCGATTCTAAAGCTCAACAATATCAACCCTTCACAGATTGGCATCGCCTTCGCCTTTGAAGTTTGTGGCATGGCATTTATGTCGTTTTTTTTGAGCAAATTCGTCGCCAAATTTGGCATTACAAATTCTATAAAAATTGCCTCGATTCTTTATTCATCAATTGTTTTGGTAATTTATTTTTATTCAAATTTTATATTGTGGTTATTGCTAGTTTTTATTCTTGGATGTTGTTGGCTAATATTCGCCATCTCTAGAATGTCATGGCTCAACATGTTTTTAAACAACGAAGAACGCGGTATCGGCTTAGGAATTTTTAGCGCTTTAATTTCTGGCGGAGTCGCTTTTGGTCCCGTAATTGTCAAATTTTCTGGCTCCGAAAATTATTTAAGCTTTATAATTTCGGCGTTATTAGTTTTGTCGGCGTCTTTATGTCTAAACCCTTTAAAAAAGCAACTCCAACCGCAAATAAATTCTCAAAGAATTTCTTTAAAAAAATTTTTTAAAAAAAATCCCAACAGTTTTTTTAGTCGCTTTTTTTTAGATTTTACAACTTACACAATTTTAAGTTTAGCGGTAGTTTTTGGAGCAGGACTCGGCTTCAGCAACGAGTCTTCAGGACTATTCATCACCGCCTACATGGCCAGCGGATTTTTTGATATTTTTGTCGGATTTATGCTTAAAAAAATCTCACCAAAAAAATTAATTAATATCGGATATTTGGGTTGCCTTTATTGCTTTTTACTCGTAAGTCTTTACCAAAAATCATTTTATTTTTTAATTTTATGTTTCTTCGTGTTTGGCTTATTTATTGCTTGCATTTATGTTTCAGTTTTTAAAATGATGAATGAAGATTACGAAGATAGTGAATTAGTTGCGGCCAACTCAACTTTTCAACTTATTGGAACTTGCGGTTCACTTTTTGGAAGTTTATTGGGCGGTTTTATGATCAACTATTTTGGCAATCAAGGCTTTCCCATCGCTATTTGCTTTGGGTGTTTATTTTATTTAACTTTTCTAGTAATTTATGAAAAAAGTAAACAATAATTTATTAAAAAAATTATCAACTCCTAAAAATAAAATTCGCCTCGGCGTTAATATTGATCACATTGCAACCATTCGCAATGCTCGTGGCGGAATCCACCCCGATCCAGTTGATGGCGCAATTTTAGCGCAAAAAAGTGGCGCCGATGGCATCACTATTCATCTTCGCGAAGATCGTCGGCACATTCGCGATGAAGATTTATTGCGTTTAAAAAAACATATAAAATTACCGATAAATCTCGAAATGGCCGCCACCGATGAAATGCTTAAAATCGCCATCAAAACCAAGCCCAACGCCGTTTGCATCGTTCCCGAAAAGCGCCAAGAAATTACCACCGAAGGCGGACTCGATTTAATCAAAAATCAACAAAATTTAGAGCGTATTATTAAAAAAATTCGTCAACATAAAATTCGTGTTTCGCTTTTTATCGATGCCGATTTTAAGCAAATTGATATGGCAAAAAAACTTCAAGCCGATATTATTGAACTTCACACCGGTGAATTTTGTAATTTGGTTGGCGTTGCCCAAAATCACGAATTTGCAAAAATCAAAAAATGCGTTGAATATGCTTCCGGCTTAGGTCTAGAATGTCACGCTGGTCATGGATTAAATTATCAAACCGCCAAAAAAATTGCCAAAATTCCACAAATTTATGAATTAAATATTGGACATTTTATAATTGGTGAAGCAATTTTTGAAGGTCTTGATAAGATTATAAAAAAAATGAAAATTATTTTAAAAAAATAATGAAAAATGATTAAACTTAAAATATGCATCCATAGCTCAACTGGATAGAGTGTTGCTTTCCGAAGGCAAAGGTTGTGGGTTCAAATCCCGCTGGGTGCACCAAAAATTAAGTTCTTTTTAGGTTTTGAATAGCTTGTTGATAATTTTTATTTCCAAAAATATAAGAGCCAGAAACCAAAACATCAGCCCCAGCTTCAATTGCAATTCTAGCGGTTTGGTCGTTAATTCCACCATCAACTTCAAGCTCAATTTTTTTACCAGACTTCTCAATTTTCTTACGAATATTTTCGATTTTTTTAAGTTGCGATGATAAGAATTTTTGTCCACCAAATCCTGGATTTACTGTCATCACCAAAATCAAATCGAGTTTTTCAAGAATATAATCGAGTGCATCTTCGTGGGTTGAAGGCACCAAAGAAACTCCAACTTTTTTATCAAAAGATTTGATTAAGGCGAGCGATCTATCAAGGTGAATTGAGGCTTCCGCATGAATAGTTATAATATCGGCGCCAGCTTCAGCAAAAGCTTTAACATGATTATCGGGATTGTTAATCATCAAATGCACATCAAAGGGTAATTGAGTTTTTGCGCGAAGAGCTTTAACGACTTCATTGCCAATGGTAATATTTGGAACAAAACTTCCATCCATAACATCAATATGAATATAATCGGCGCCAGCCTTCTCGATATTTTGGATTTCTTCTCCAAGATTTGAAAAGTCAGCCGACAAAATTGAAGGGGCGATTTTTATCATATTATTTGTTTTTACAGTTTATAGCGATGATGTCGTAAATTGGGTGTTCAAGACCCGAAATAGAAGGGCTCGAAGAAAATGTCCAACCGTAAAAAATGCGTTTTTCTAGTGATTTTTCACTGGTTTCGTTTTTCACTTCAAAAATTTCCAGAAGAATTTTGTTTTCCGGTTTTTGTTCTAAAGGAGATTGCCAACATTTGTGTGCAATTATTTTAAGAGATCCGTAAGAAATTTTTTCACCAACTTTTAAATCAATAATCGAAGTTTTTGCCGTAGTTTTGTTGAGGGCTTGAACAACCGCGACATTGTTGAAGCGCGAAATATCTGAGTCTGGTTTAATTTCCTCAACATCACTTAAATCATCTTCTAAACTTTCTGCTTTTTTGGAATTTTTGGCAATTTTTTTTACTTCTTTTGTGGGCGCTTTTTTATCTTTTGCGACGACCTCTTGTTTATCAACCGCTTTATCAATCAAAGCCTTTTCCACTTGGATTTGCGCAAAGGCATTTAGAGAAATTGTTGATAAAAATATTATTAAAATATTGAAATAATTAATTTTTTTCATCCTTATTTTCATTTTTGTTCTTGTCGCTAAAAATAAATTTTCCAAGTAGCTCTTCAAAATTTACTGAAGATTGGGTGAAGGTAATTTCTTGTCCGTCTTTTAAATTTTCTTCATCGCCACCCAGAGAAATTGAAATATATTTCGATCCAAGAAGACCTTCGGAAACGATTTTGGCAGATGAGTCTGAGGGGATTTTGATATTGTCCGAAACATTCATTTTCAAATTGGCTTTGAAAGTTTTTTCATCGAGACTTTGCTCAACAATTGAGCCAACTTTTATACCAGAAATTTTAATATCGCTACCGATCGAAATGCCATCAGCATTTTCAAATTTTGCAAAAATATTGTAACCTTCATTGGTTGAAATTTTAGAATTTTTAAAAGAATATGAGAAAAATCCAATTGCACAAAGCAAAACAAGGCTTCCTATTAAAAAATCAAAATAATTATGCGATTTATTCATGATTTGAAATTGTTATATTAATTAACTTCCCAAGATTCGTAATGGGATTTTTGTTGTTTTTCGTTAAAATTTTTTGGTGAATATGCATTTTTAGTGCCAGTTAAATTGGGCAAGTGAATTTTCTGCCAAGATAATTTGTTGGTACTGATTTTTACGGGCGCTTGATTTGTTGAATAATGCATCCAACCATGCCATTCGAAAGGGATTTTAGTAGCTTCAGCTTTTCCGTTATAAATGACGAATCTTTTGCCATTTTTTTTCTCGAAATATTCATTGCCGAATTCGTCGATTCCAATTTTTTTAGAATTAATTTTTATGAAAAAATGATTTATAAATCCCATCGATATTTAATAAAAAAATTATTTTGACTTACAAAGAAATAACTTAGAAAAATTTTAGATTGGTTTAACTTTAAAGCAAGTCAAAATTTACAATCTTTTTTTAAATTTCAAATTGAGTTTTTAAAAAAATTAATTAGGATTATCATAAATAATAAAACTTTGATACTTCGTTAATTTACAATAATTCAATATAATAACTAAGTGATGCAATTCTTTAAAAAACTTCTGACAGTTGCGCTACTTGCTTGTTTTTTTGGCGAATTTTCTTACGCGGAAGATAATTCATTTAAAACCGATAAATTATGGAAAAAGTTTACTCAAAATGATGTTGAAACCCTTCAAAATATTAACTTAGCCCTTGCTAAAAATAATTTTGAAGAAGCTATGAATTTAGCAAAAATTTTGAAAACTAATATTGGTGATGAAAAAAATTCTTTAGCTGACGCAATTATTGATATAATTTTATGGAATAAATATAGCGCCAAGATTGATTCGAAAAAAACTTCTTTTAGCGATATTTCAACTTTTGCAATCGACAATCCTTATTTGCCAAACATTAATGATATCAGAAGAAATGTTGAGCGAGTAGCAATTTCTAACAATATTAGCTATGAAGTTGCCGAAGCCTATTTTAACTCAAACCCCGCCCTCACGACCGAATCAAAACTTTATGTTGTTGAGTCAAAAATTTTAAAAATAGCTACTGAAAAATCTGAACAAGAAGTTAAAGACTTACAAAGTAAATCAATTCAAGGGGAGATTGCTAAAATCTGGGTTAAAGAAAATTTTTCAATCGATTCCGAAAAGCAATTTATTGAAAAATATCAAAATATTTTAACAGAAGATGAACATGCCCAAAGAATTGAAAGATTACTCTGGGAAGGCAAGAAAACAGAAGCTTCACGAATAATGAGTTATGTTGGAAAAGATTACAAAAATTTATTCGAAACCATCGCAAAAATTGAAGATTTCCCAAGATATATTGATAATTTATTGCTCGATATTCCTAGAAGATTAAGGTCAAACGAACTTTTAAACTATAGAAGAATGATTTGGTATAAATCAAAAGATCGTCCCGATGATGTAGTTGATTTATTGATAGATTTACCAGATAATTATAAACTTCCCGATAAATGGTGGAGCTTCAGAAGGCTCTATGGTCGCGAAATGATTAAGCAAAAAAAATATAAAAAAGCTTATCAAATTTTTTCAAATCACAATCTGCCAGTTAATTCTTCGGATTTTTGGGAGGCAGAATGGACGGCGGGCTGGGTTGCACTGCGCTTTCTCGAAGAACCAAAAGATGCTTTGAAACATTTCCAAAAGATGCGTAATAATGTTATTCAACCCGTAACTTTATCACGAGCAATTTATTGGGAAGCCATGTGTTATGAGGCAATGGGTCAAAAATCTAAAGCAATTGAGCTCTATAAATTAGGAACAAATTATCCAATTTTCTTTTATGGACAACTTTCGATTCATAAACATAAAAGCCTTGATCCACTTGGTTCGGAGAAAGATATAATTTTACCAAAAAGCCCTGAAATTACTGGTCGCGATATTGTTAAAATTTCTGAATCACGCGCGGCACAAATCGCTTATATTCTTGGAATTTCCGGTGATCGCGCCAATGCTTCTAAAATTTTTGAATGGTTGGTAAATAACTCTCCAACCGAAGGACAAATTGCGGTAATCATGAAAATTGTTGCTGAAATTGGCGATCGCCAACTTGATGCAAAAATTTCACGCATCGCCTCTAAGAAAAATGTGTTTTTCGTGCGTGAGAAATTTCAAATCGTCAAAGAAGTTTTAAATGATGAATATGCTCCGCTAGTCCACGCCATCATTAAGCAAGAAAGTGGCTTTGCTCCATTGGCAGTTAGTCATGTTGGCGCCTTAGGATTTATGCAATTAATGCCGGGAACGGCAAAATTAGTTGCCAAAGAATTGGGCATAAAATATGACCAAAAGAAATTAACGCGCGATATTCATTATAATATTCGTCTCGGCTCTTTTTACATAAAAAAACTCATTGACGAATTTAATGGCTCGGAAATGTTGGCAATTGCGTCTTACAACGCCGGTCCAAATGCCACCAAGCGTTGGATAAATGAATTTTACGACCCACGACTTGAAAAAGATTATAATAAAATAGTTGATTGGATTGAGTTAATAACTTATTCTGAAACACGAAATTATGTTCAAAGAATTATTGAAAACATGATTGTTTATAAATATCTCATGTCGCGAACTAATTATGATCAACTTCAATAACTCGATTAATTTTTTTTAAATATTTATGTTTGATGAGCTTCACGAAGAATGTGGTGTTTTTGCAATTTGCAATTCACAAGACGCTTCTATAAATACCGCTCTTGGTCTTCACGCACTTCAGCATCGCGGTCAAGAAGCCGCGGGAATTGTCGCCATGAAAGGCGATATTGCTAGCTTTCATTTTGCCGATGGTTTAGTTGCCGATAATTTTACTTCGCAAAAAATTCTAAAAAAACTCGAGGGCGATTCCGCGATTGGCCATGTTCGCTATTCCACCGCTGGCAAAAAAAATGCTCGCAATTTTCAACCGATTTATGCCGAATTAAGCCTAGGTTTTCTAGCTCTCGCGCATAATGGTAATTTAACTAATGCTTTAACTTTACGCAAAAAACTTATTAACCAAGGAGCGATTTTTCAATCGACAATGGATACTGAAGTTATAATTCACCTAATCGCGCGCAGTCAAAAAAATTCTTTAGAAGAAAAAATTATTGAGGCAACTTCGCAAATCGAAGGAGCATTTTCTTTAGTAATGATTCACAAAGATGGCATAATTGCTCTGCGTGATCCACACGGTGTCCGCCCTTTAAGCTTGGGGCGCCTCGGCGACTCTTATGTCGTCGCTTCAGAAACATGCGCTTTCGATATTATTGGCGCAAATTTTGAGCGCGATATTGAGCATGGCGAAATGTTGGTTATCAACAAAAATTCCGTAAAATCTTACAAACCTTTTGAACCTAAGCCTTCAAAATTTTGTATTTTTGAATATGTTTATTTTTCTCGCCCCGATAGTTTTATCGAAGGCAAACATGTTTACGATATGCGCAAAAATATTGGCGCGCAACTTGCCAAAGAAATTAAAATTGAAGCTGATGTCGTTGTTCCCGTTCCAGATTCTGGGGTCGCGGCCGCGATTGGTTACGCTTCGCAATCGCAAATTCCTTTTGAACTTGGCATTATTCGCAATCACTATGTTGGGCGCACTTTCATCGAGCCAACCGATCGCATTCGTCATTTTGGCGTAAAACTAAAACACAATGCTAACTTGTCGGTAATTAAAGATAAAAGAGTGATTTTGATTGATGATAGCATCGTTCGAGGCACAACTTCTAAGAAAATCGTGCAAATGATTCGCGATGCGGGAGCTAAAGAAATTTTCATGCTAATCGCTTCTCCGCCAACAATTTCACCATGTTTTTATGGAGTCGACACTCCGGATAAAAAAGATTTAATTGCATCGCATTTATCGACCGAAGAAATTCGCGTAATGATTGGCGCCGATTATTTGGGATATTTATCCATCGATGGTCTTTATAAAGCGATTTCAAATACCGCCAGAAATAGTGACAATCCACAATATTGCGACGCGTGCTTCTCCGATAAATATCCAATTCGTTTAACGGATAAAATTGGCACCGAAATTCCATTATTTGAATAAATCAATTTATGAGCAACATTACTGAAAAAAATATTGTTAAGAAAATCTCCAAAATGTCTTTCGAAGATTCGATGGTTAGACTTGAGGAAATTTCACAAATTCTTTCATCGCAAAAAATCAATCTTGATCAAATGATTGAGCTTTACGAAGAAGGAAGCGCTTTGAAAGAACATTGTGCCACAAGGCTCGAAGAAGCTAAAATGAAAATTGAAAAAGTTTTGGATAATAAAAATTCTCAATAGATTTAATTTTTAAAAATCCCGTCCCGTCGTTGCGTAAGCACGACCAATAAATCCCGTCGTTGCGTAAGCACGACCAATAAATCCCGTCCCGTCGTTGCGTAAGCACGACCAATAAAACCGTCGTTGCGTAAGCACGACCAATAAAACCCTCGTTGCGTAAGCACGACCAATAAATCCCGTCCCGTCGTTGCGTAAGCACGACCAATAAAACCCTCGTTGCGTAAGCACGACCAATAAAACCGTCGTTGCGTAAGCACGACCAATAAAACCGTCGTTGCTTCAATTTCTTGTTTTTGGTTTTTTGTTAAAGATGGATGACCTGTTGGCATATGCACTCCTAAATTTATTGTTAAAATAACGATAAATTAAAAGGTATTTACGGCATAGTTATTTATGGGATCTATCGGTCATGTTTGTTGATAAAGGTGAAGGTTGATTAGTTAGTGGCGATAAAGATTCATTGGGACTCTCATTACTATTTAAGATAACATTTATTTTTTCATGCGTCGTTATTTTTCTTTTTTTTGCACTCCTAAATTCATCAGATTCACCTTTCGGGATTGGTATTAATTTTCTTTTATTATGAACTCCTGCAATCTTTAAGGTATATTCAATTTTTTCTCTCAAATAGTTCCTAATTGGATCTGATTCCAAGGAAATTTTTTCCTTAGTTTCTATTAAGGAAACAATAGCATTTTCAGTTAAATTGGCTTTGAATTCTTTATACTCATGATGGCCATTTCCAGTTGGTTCTTGAGTTTTTGGATCAAAACCATAAACCATGTTTTCAGGATTTTGTTGTTCCGAAATTTTTCGAGCTAGCACGGAAGAAGATTTAAAAACACAATTATCTCTTATTTGAACTCTAGTTGGAATTGAATGAGTGATTTCGCTAAACTCAATGTGACTTCCCTTGAAATATAATTTTTTTTCTCTGAATTTATCATAAAAAACCCCAAGTGATTTATCTTGGGTATTTTCATTAATAAAATTTTTTGCAAAATCATTATCATAATCAATGGGAGTATTGAGTTTAAAAGTCGTTACCCCGTTAATATGAGTTGTGGAACCTTCAATCTTCCCTCCTTCATCAATTTTATTGCCATCGCAATAGCTTATTGAGGTTAATTTACTATCTTCTTTATTAACATGAAAAATAAAAAATGATTCATGGTTCTTTAATTTAGATTGAAAAATAAACATTTCTTCATTATTTTTCGAAGATATTGATTGGTTTTTATTAACTTTTTCAAATAATTCTTGGTAAATTTTTTTAAAAGTATTCTCTGGTGTAATTTTATCAAAAGCTTTTTCTAAGCACTCAAAATCAAAGGGGACTTCTTCCTTTGAATAAATTCCCTTTACGAGCATTGTTTTTGAAAATAAGTCTTTAAAATCTTCTTCAATGCCCTTATTAATATGTCCTGGAAATCGACATTTTAAAATTGTTTGTAAAACTTTGGACGCTTTATTTTCCTTGTCGCGACTTGAAAATCTGATTGACATTCCCGCAGCTAAAGAAATTGGAGTAACAGCATTTGAATCTTTAACTCTTAAAACCGACAGATCTTTTTTAATAATTGCTTCAACAATCTCTGGATTTTTAAATAGGATGGCATGAAAAATCGGAGTCATCCCATCTGGATCTTTCTGTTCTAAAACCGACCGATCTTCTTCAAAAATTGCTTCAACAATCTTTAATTTTCCCCATTTGATGGCATATACAATTGGAGTATTCCAATCCGAATCTTCCCACTTTAAAACCGAAGGAGCTTTTTTAATAATTGCCTTAACAATCTTTAAGTTTCCCGATCGTATGGCGTGAAAAATTGGAGTCCCCATTTTTGAATCTTCTTGCTCTAAAACAGACGGATCTTTGTTAATAATCTTATTAACTTCTTTTAAATTTCCAGATTCTATGGCTAAAAAAATTGGATGAGGTTCTTTTTGAGAGTTTTCTAGCATACTATATTAAATTTAAAATCAAAAGAAACGCTTGTTACTTGTTTTATAAGCATAAATTATTGTAAACTAGGGAAAAATAATTAAACAATATTATCCAGAATTATAAAGTTTATCACTTGAGATTGTAGCATTTCAAACTAGCGAATCGATTTTGGGTTAACTCAAATTTAGCTATGAGCTGAATCGCTTCGAAGGAAAGGCAATAACATTTCCAATATAAAAGCATCACTTTAGGATTGCAAATTAAGCAAAATATTTTTTATTGGAAATGTTATAAATCCTATTTTCAAAGGGGCGTTGCGGGTTCTAAATTTTAATTGAAAATGCTTTCAATAAAATAATTGATATTTTTCTTTCCATTTATATAAATATACATAAAGATTATAATATCATTACTTAAACATTATAATAAATATAATTTTAATGAAACAGCTTCCTAACTTCTTAACATCGCTTCGAATCTTCATTATCCCATTATTGGTTTTGTCTTTTTATATCCCAG
>CAMDCJ010000006.1 GCA_945890035.1 Rickettsia typhi | reverse complement strand
TCTGCTTTGCAAGCAGAGGGTCAGGAGTTCGAGCCTCCTTATCTCCACCATTCAAACTTCTTTTTTCTTTAATTTACAATCCCTTTTATTTTATTTATTTCTGTCTTTTTCGCTTTTAAAAATGCGATTATTTTTTTAGTTTTTATCTTTTTTACGCCTAGAATCACTAGGTTTTTAAGAGTTACTTCTTAAATTTAAAATCTTACTTAAGATTGAAAATAGCATTCTATTTTTTCTCAATATTTTATGTAAAAATTTTTTTTTAACTCGAGCTAAGAAGTAACCAAAATTATTTGATATGAATCTTATGTTTTGATTTTATTTAAACCATCAAAAGGCGCTAATTATTTATAATTTTTTTTAATATTCCCAAAATTAGAATTTGGAACGAGTTTTTAATGCAACCGATATCGTCCCCTCATCTAGATAGTCTATGTCGCTACCGATAGGAATACCATAGCCGAGTCGCGTTATTTTCAAGTTGAATTCTTGCAAAAAATCTGCGATATAATGTGCGGTATTTTGCCCGTCAATCGTTGCCCCAGTTGCAATTATTATTTCTGAAAAATTATCATTTTTAACGCGAGAAATTAATGAAGAAAAATTTAAATCTTCGATCGTTTTTCCAGAAATTGCCGATAAATTTCCACCTAAAACATGATATTTACCATAATAATTCTTTGATCTTTCGATTGCCCACAAATCACCAACCTCTTCGACGACACACAAAATATTTTTATCGCGATTTTCATCTAAACAAATTTTACACACCCTACCCTCATCTATATTGCCACATATTTCGCAATTATGAATTTTTTCATTTAATTCGTGTAAATATTCAATCAAAGGTATTAGAAATTTTTCTTTATTTGAAGCCAGTTCGAGAACAATTTTTTTACCAATTCTTGGACCCATTCCCGGAAGTTTGGCAAAAATTTTTGATAAATTATCGATAATATTTTTTTGCATTTTTTTATAATAAAATTATTGACGAATTGCGCAATCCGCAACAATTTGATATTTATAAATCGTCAGTTGTTCGAGTCCAACTGGCCCCCGCGCGTGGATCTTTCCCGTGGCAATTCCGACTTCAGCGCCCAAACCAAATTCGCCACCATCAGCGAATTGCGTCGATGCATTATGCATTACGATCGCTGAATTCACTTCGTTCAAAAATTTTTGCGCCATCTCATTATCTTCGGTAATAATACTTTCGGTGTGCGATGAGCCGAATTTAGAAATATGAGCAATGGCTTCGTCAATATTTTTAACAATTTTGAGCGACAAAATTTTATCGAGATATTCGGTATAAAAATCTTGCGTCGAAGCTTTTTTTATCCTGCTATCAATCCGCCTTGCATCGTTCATGCCTCGAACTTCACAACCAACTTTATCAAGATCATTCATTAAGATTGGAATAATTTTTTGAGCAATTTTTTTATCAATTAATAATGACTCAGTTGCACCACAAATGCCAACTCGACGCATTTTAGCATTTAGTAAAATTGCGCGGGCCTTATCAAAATCAGCTTTTTCATTAATGTAAGTATGACAATTGCCATCAAGATGTTTAAAAATTGGAATTTTACTTTGCTTTGAAACCGCCATTATCAACGATTTTCCGCCCCTTGGGATAACAACATCAATAAATTTATCCATTTTCAAAAGACCATTAACGAAATCGCGATTAGGATTTTTACAAAATGAAACCGCGCTCTCATCAACATTAAATTTTCTTAAAGCTTGTTGAAAAAAACTTGCCAAAATTTTTGAACTATTTATCGCTTCCGAGCCCGAGCGTAAAATCACCACATTACCTGATTTTATTGATAAAGCCCCAACATCCGTGGTAACATTTGGACGAGCCTCGTAAATCGTCAAAAGAACACCGATTGGCGTCGAAACGCGCTTAATATTTAATCCATTTGGACGATTAACTTCATAAATAATTTTTCCAATTGGATCATCAAGTTTTATAATGTCGTCAATTGATTTAACCATACTCAAAATCTTATTTTCATCCAGCATTAATCGATCGATTTTCGAAGCTTCAAGTTGATTTTTTTTAGCATTTTCTAAATCAATAAAATTAGCTTCAAGAATTTTTGCTTTATTTAAAATTATTAAATTTTTTACTTCCGAAAGAATATTGTTTTTGGTAGCCTCATCAAGCAACGCCATTGACTTCGCAGAATCTTTTGCTTTTTGGCAAATCTCTAAAATTTCAGCCTTTAATTGGTTCATAGAAAGATAAAAATTGAATTATATAAGAGAAAAATATTAATCCACCGAGGCCGACTATTGCAACCGATAAAATTGATAAAATTAGATTGGAATCCAAATCAATTTTTTTGGCAATAATAATTTTTTTAGAATTGGCGCCTTCGACTTCCTTAGTTAAGAAAATTTTTATAATTTTGATTGAAAAAACTAACAAAGTTATAAAATTTAATAAGTAAATAAATAGCGAAAAATATAGTTTATTTTTGACTATATGCGTAATTAGAAAAAATTTATCAATCATTGCAATAGAAGGCGCTAATCCAGTTAGAGATAAAATTGCAAAAAATAAAATACATGAGGTAACTGGCATTAAATTTAATAAACCAGCATAAGATTTTTCGTTAGATTTTTTAAAATACATTTCAAAACTTGCCAAACAAAAAAATATCAAAATAAAATTTATGATGAAGGAAAAAAACGAAATAAATGCATAGTTAAATTTACCCGAAAGATGTGTTAAAATTGAGAAAATTAAAAAATTAAATTGATGTACAAAAAGAAAAAAAGATGAAGCTTTTAGATCTCTTTCTTTGAATATAAAGAAAGAAGTTATTGCGATATTAATTACAAATAAATATTCAAAAAATTTCGTACCGTAAACCTTTGCTAAAACCGCAAATCCCTTGATTCCAAAGATATAATTTATGATTTTTAAGAATACAAAACCGCTCGAAAAAGCGTATGCCATTAAAAATATAACAAACAAAGATAGGCCATCAAATTTTATATTTTTGAAAAAAATATAAAAAGGCACAACCATCGCCAAAAATAATCCAAAAAAGAATAATAGAAATATTATTCCGTGATAAAATTCATCATAATTTAATGGTAAAATTATTTTATCAATAAATTCAATTTGGCCATTAATTTTAAAGGTTGCGACCGTTGCTAAAAAAATTAAAAAACTTTCAAAATAAAGTAAAAATGTAAAAAATTTGGTAAATTTAGTTTCGATTTTATGAAAATATTTTATTCCAAAAAAATGACTAGAGACAATAATACAAACATAAAAAAACAATATTGTAAATAAGTTTTTACTAAGAATAAGTAGGCTTAAGAAGCTTATTATTAAAACAAAGAATTCTTTAAAATAATTAGCATTTTTATCGATATTAATTTCAAAAAACCTCTTCGAATAAAACGCAAAGAATAGCCAGATAAAACCCACTAGAAATAAAAATAAAATACTTATTTTATCGGCATATAAGGAAAGAGAAATGCCTCTAATCGATTCAGAAATTGTGAAAAAGTAAAATTCTTTTACAAAAAAATTCGAAGCTTGAAAGAGATTAATTAAATATAATATTGGAAAAAGGCGATAACAGAAATTATAAAAAGTCTGTGAATACCTAAAAAATCTGAGCGTAAACCAGCTCAAAATTGGCAAGAAAGCAACTATGAATAACAATAATTTTCCACTACTCATGCTCAAAAATTAAATTGTGTTTGCTAATAAAAAAGATGCAAATCTTAAAGCCATATTATTCATGGATTCAGATAATAATGCATTAGTATAAATTATAATAATTAATATCCATAAACTCACAACTTGCAAATAATCAATTTTTTTATTTCGAGCATTATTTTCTTGAAAATCTTTAGTGTGTTCCTTCTCGAGGATTGAATCTATTATCTTCATAGCGATATTTAATTGCGCATAATTTGAAAAAATTAGCGCGATTATCATGATTATTCTTAAGCTATATTCCATGCTCGCAAGCGCCATATACCAATATCCAAAAAACAAAAATGTCATTGGCAAGCCCGCGATAAAAATTATTACTAATTTAAGTGGTATTCCGCATAAATTATTCGAGCGCACCACCCTAAATATTTTATTAATCGAAGAACTCTGATAGTTTTTTTTGATATAACTTGCAAAAAGAAATATAAAAAAATTCACAAAGGAAAAATTTAACAAAAAGAAAAAGAGTGATTGCATTGATTCTATTGATTGCATGCCAATTGCGGAAATCATAAATCCAATATTGCCGATCGAAAAAAATGCACAAATTAGCTTCAAATGATCTTCTTTTATAAGTCTTATTGAGGAATAAATGACCAAAGAAAAACCAATCAAAATCATGATCGGCGAGAACTCATATTGAGTGAATAAGAAGTTATTTCCAAAAAAGAAATAGATAAATTTAAGAGTTAAAAATAAACCGATTAGGATTTTTATAAAAAATGCGTCAATTACTAGGAAACTAGCGACTAGGCTGGTACTTTTAATTTTCTCAAAATATTGCCAAAGCGGGAAAAATTTTACGATTAATGCCAGCGAAAAAAGTATTAAAATCACAAATAAAAACCAAATTTTATTGGATGGAAGTAAAAATAAATTATCAACAATCTTGTCGAAATTTAATTCACCAAAAGTTAAAAAAATCGCAAAGAAACAAATTAGAATAAGGATTGAAGATACCGAGCTTAAACAAAAATTTTTGAAGGAAATATTCAATAATTTACTGTTATATGAAATTGTGGCGATTGCAAAAAAAGCAAAGGTGTGTATTTCGATAAATAAATATAAATTAAAGAGATTATTTGATGTCAAAATTCCCACCAAACTGAATAAATTTAGTAAAAAAACTGAATAAAAATTTGCCTGATTTCTTTTGTTTAAAGCGCTTTCGATATCACTTCGATAAAAAATTAACATTAAAAATTCTAAGAGAATTATCAGAAATAAAAATATCACTCCAATCAAGTCTAGACTGAATTCGAAGGTTATTGATAACAAGGATAATTCATAATCATTTTTGATTTTTTCGTAAATTAAAATATCGGGAAATATTTTTAAAATCAGTCCGATTAAAATCACGGTGCAAGACAAGGCAATCACGAAACATATGTTTCTAATTTGAAAAATTTGACATAACAAAGAAGCGAAAAGTGGCAAGAAGATCAAGAGATAAATATTGGATATAGTTCCAATTTCCATTGACTAAAATTTAAGGTTAATAACAAGAATTTATAAACAAGAGCGAGCTAAATAAAATGCCTTGGAAGCTCGGTAAATCTATGTTTATTAAAAATGGTAATCTTTTAATTTAACTAAATATTTCTTAAGATATTTTTATAAGAAACCCAGAAAAAAAATTTATTTTTTGTGCTTTTTAATCAATTCAACAAATTCTTCAAATAAATAAAAGCTATCACTTGGACCAGGTGAACTTTCGGGATGATATTGCACCGAAAATGCTGGTTTATTTTTTAATTTTATACCCTCAATCGTATTGTCAAAAAGCGAAATATGCGTAATCTCAACATCGCTTGGCAAACTAGATTTATCAACACAAAAACCATGGTTTTGACTAGTAATTTCGACTTTTTTTGAACGCAAATCTTGCACTGGATGATTAGCGCCACGATGACCTTGATGCATTTTAGTGGTTTTTGCTCCAACCGCCAATGCCAGGAGTTGATGACCAAGACAAATTCCAAAAAGCGGAATATTTTTCTCTAAAACTTTTTGAATTGTTGGAATCGAATATTTGCCAGTTTCAGCAGGGTCGCCAGGGCCATTTGATAAAAAAACACCATCAGGATTTATTTTTTCAATATCCGCAAAAGTTGCGTTCGCTGGAAGAACCGTAACATCGCAACCAACTTGTTTTAAACATCTCAGAATATTTAATTTTGCACCAAAATCTATGGCAACAACTTTATAAAGATTATCTTTCGAAGAATTATATGCGTTGTTTCTTTGATCCCAATTGCCTTCATTTTGCCAATCGTAAACCTTGTTCTCGCTGGCTTTTGAAGCCAATTCAACGCCATCAAGATCAACACTATTTTTAATTTTTTCATGCGCTTCTTCGATAGATTTCTCAGATAAATTTTCTGCAAAAACTATGGCAATATTTTTAGCTCCATCTTGACGAATTTTTTTGGTGATTTGTCTCGTATCAACGCCCGAAATGCCGGTCAATTTATGCTTTTTAAGCCATTCATTAAAACTAATATTGGCACGATAATTCGAGGAACTAGTAATTGGCTCACGAACTATTAAACCATTGGCGCGCACTTTTTTGGCCTCGATATCTTCATCATTCGCGCCGACATTGCCAATATGCGGGAATGTAAAATTAATAATTTGCCCAGAATAAGATGGATCAGTCAAGATTTCTTGATAACCAGTAACCGAAGTATTAAAACACACTTCTCCAATCGCCAAGCCCTCTTCTCCTATGCCATAACCATAAAATTTTGATCCATCGGCAAAAATTAATACTGCATCTTTAGGTTTTTGATAAAAACTATTTGCGTTTTTCATGTTTTTTTGAATAAATTAGTATTTATAATAATACCAAACTTTTGTCTTTAAAATTTTTTGTTAAAAATTCAATTAAAGATCGAACTTGGTCTAATTTAAAATTATTTAATAAAATCTGCAATCATCAAATTTATTTATGTCTAAAAAAAATAATCTATTACTTGGAGAGAAAACTGTTTATCAGCTAAATCAGCCCGATAAAAAAATCCTCCAAGCCGTTGATAACCCTCATCTTGACGCCGATTATTCGATAAAACTAACCTGCCCTGAATTTACTTCGATTTGCCCAATCACTTCGCAACCCGATTTTGCTCACATAATTATTGACTATGTTCCTAAAAACAAAATCGTCGAAAGTAAATCTTTAAAACTTTATCTTTTTTCTTATCGCAATCATGGCGCTTTTCACGAAAATTGCACCGTTCAAATTGCCAAAGATATTATAGATTGCATCAAACCCAAATGGTTTAGAATTTCTGGCTTTTGGTATCCGCGTGGCGGAATTCCCATCGATGTTTTTTTTGAACAGGGTCAATTACCCAAAAATGTTTTCGTTAAAGAAAATCAATCTTATCAATATATTCCAAGGCATTAATCATGATTATAACCCTTCCAAACATTGATCCCATTGCCTTCTCAATCTTTTTTATTGAAGTTCGTTGGTATTCTCTAGCTTATATTTTTGGAATTTTATTTACATTTTTATGGCTTAGCCATTGCAACAAATCACAAAAATTTTTAAGCGCCAAAGCTCTTGATGATTGGATGGTTTTTGCCATTTTATCCATAATTTTAGGCGGTCGCGCTGGTTATGTCCTATTTTATAATTCATCATATTTTTTAAACAATCCTCTCGAAATTTTAGCCTTTTGGCATGGCGGAATGTCATTCCACGGCGGATTATTTGGAGCAATTTTTGGAATGTGGTTTTTTGCCAAAAAATACAAAGTTAATTTTTGGATTTTATGCGATAATTTAGCAGTTTCAGCGCCTTTTGGATTACTCTTAGGAAGAATTGCCAATTTTATTAATTTAGAACTTTATGGTCGCCCAACTTATACAAATTTTGGAGTTATCTTTCCTAATTCTGATGGCTTACCGAGACATCCTAGCCAACTCTACGAAGCTGGCCTTGAAGGTTTAGTTTTGTTTGCGATTTTAATAACTCTATATTTCAAAACTAACATAAAAGATTATCCAAAAAAATTAAGTGGAATTTTTTTAGCGGGCTATGGAATCTCTAGATTTATCGTTGAATATTTTCGTGAACCCGATGCGCAAATTGGCTTTCTTTTTGAATTCGTCACAATGGGACAAATTTTATCATTTCCCTTAATCATTTTTGGATTTTTTTTACTTTTCTCAAATTCAAAAAAATAACTCACAAAAAACACTAATTATTATTTTCTTTTACTGGTTGTTGATGCTAAAAACATCAATTTCAAAATGACAATTTTTAAAAAAATAATTAAAAAATTTCTTGCTAAATCACCACTCTTTGTCCCTCAAGGACTCAACTTAAAAAACCCCCACCGAATCAATCAAATAGAGCCTTCAAAAATAATACAATTTTCAATATTCGATTCTTTTAAGCTCGATGGGCTGTCAAGCAAATTATTTAACAAATCATAAAATTTTCTTCTTTACCAAATTGAAATTTTGTAAGAATATGATTTACGAAATAACAAAAAAATTTTTAAAGATTAATAGCTCAAAATAAATTATAAAATGTCATTTAAACAAACTCGCCATCAAAATACTTTTGAGCTAACAAGAAGCCTAGAAGATTCAGTTTTAATCGACGCAAGAGCTAGCAAAAACCTAGATTTCTCAGACATCTTTAATGTATTTTATTCTAAAAGCACAAATGCTTTTATTTTTTCATCTCAGGAGCAAAGATGATCGAAAAACTTAATTTAAAAAACACTCCTGAAGAGCAATTTTCAATTACCGAAGCCACTCAATTTAAAACCGAGTTCGTTAATAATTGTGAAAAAATTATTGGCGCTGAAACTTGTGATAAATGGCTCAAAAATATTGAAATTTTTTCTCAAACCGCTAATGAAATAATCGTTTCTTCTCCTTCTAAATTAAACCGTGACTGGATTAATCGTGAATTTTTTTCGAATAAATCTTTTATCAACTCATTAAAAGATTTTTATCCAAAAATTCTTAAAATTTCGGCAATTTTTATCGCTAACCAATCTGATAAAAGCCTTGATTTACCAAGCCTAAGCCCGCAAAATTCAAATTCAGAAAACAAAGTTCTTAACCTTTCAAAACACGACAATGTTTTTGCATATGGCACTGAACTTAATCCTAAATTTACTTTTCAAAATTTTATTGGCACCAAACATAATAAAATCGCACTTTCAATGGCAAAAATTGTCGGCGGATGCGCTGATGCTCCGCAACTTTTTGATGACAAAATTCCACTTTTTATTCATGGCATTGTTGGCATGGGGAAAACTCATTTAGCTCAAGCCATCGCTTGGAATATTAAAGAAAATAATAATCGCAAAAAAGTTGTTTATCTTTCCGCTGAAAAATTCATGTTCCATTTCGTGCAATCGATTCGTAATAACGATGTAATGCTTTTTAAAGAGAAAATGCGCTCAATTGATGTACTAATCGTGGACGATGTTCAATTCATCGCTGGCAAAGATAGCACTCAACAAGAATTCATGAATTGCTTTAATTCTTTGGTTGAAGATAACAAACAAGTGGTTTTGGTTTGCGATCGTTGCCCAACCGCTCTGGAAAATATCGATGAAAAACTTAAATCGCGCATTACGGGCGGAATGATTATAAACTTCAAAAGTGCTGATTTCGCTGATCGCGTTGCCATTTTAAAAGGCAAAGCCACGCAAATGGGCTTTGAAATTGCCGATGAAATCGTCAATTTTGTCGCACAAAATTTAAAAGGTTCAAACCGCGATTTAGATGGTGCTTTAAAAAAACTTTATGCCGAAAAAATGTTCGGAGACCAAGAAATAACGCTCTCAAGCGCTAGAAATATTTTATCAAATTATTTCAAATCGAATTCTTCTTCTGGAATTAATATTGATAAAATTCAAAAAATCGTTGCCGATTTTTACAATATTAAAATTTCTGATTTAAACTCTAAAAATCGCTCAAAAAACATCGCCATCGCTCGCCAAATCGCAATGTTTTTGTGCAAAAAATTAACCGTGGAAAGTTTGAAAAATATTGGTGATAAATTTGGCAAAAATCACGCCACCGTTATTCACTCGGTTAAATTAGTTACCGAAAATGAAATTAAATGCTCTAAAACCGCCAATGAAATCAAACAAATCGAAGAAAAATTAGGGGTTTAGTAATAAAATTTCTTTATCTTTTTGTTTTTTAGAAAGATAAAATTCTCACCAACTTCTTTTGTGATTATTGTGACAAATGGCGATTGCCAAGGCATCCGCCTCATCTTCAGTTTTAAAAGTTGCCTTGGGAAGTAAAATTTTAATCATTGCTTGAACTTGATTTTTATCGGCGCGCCCTACTCCGACAATGGTTTTTTTAACCGAAGTTGCCGAATATTCATTAACCTTAATTCCGCAAATTCCTAAAGTTAAAATCAAAGCTCCGCGCGCATGTCCGAGTTTTAAAGATGAAATTGGATTTTTATTTACGAAAGTCTCTTCAACCGAAGCCTCATCGGGCTTGTAAAGTTGAATAATTTGCAACAAATTTTGATGAAAATGATTGAGTCGCTCGGCCATTTCTTGCTCGGGCGAAGAATAAATCGTTGCGCAAAAAACAAAATTTAGCGAATTATTTTTGACATCGATAATGCCGATTCCGGTTTTTGTAAGCCCTGGATCAACTCCAATAATTCTCATATTTTAATCGTAAAATTTTTGATTATTTTGCTCCATGGAAATCAACAATTTACTCACCGCAAATCTTTCGCCATATTTTTTCTCAAAATTTTGTAATTTTTTGACAATATTTTGAAGTCCAAGCTTATCGGCATAACGCAAAACTCCGCCTCGAAACGCTGGGAATCCGGCTCCCATAATCATCGCCATATCAAGATAACGCGCATTTTTAACAACATTTTCTTCCAAACATTTTGCGGATTCATTAATCATCGTCAAAATACAACGCTCGATTATTTCGCTATCATTAATATTATTTTCGGGAGTTTTAATTTGGTCTTTTATCGAATCAAGAATTTCATAAATCGCTAAATTTTGCGTGGTGATTTTATTATTTTTATCGTAATTATAAAAACCCAAATTCGATTTTTTGCCGAGTAAATTTTTATGATTTACATAAATTTCTTGTAAAATTTCAGCGACTTTCATGCGCGAGCCGTAGCCATTTTCCAACGATTGCGCTACTTTGACCCCAACATCAATTCCAACGACATCAGCCAAAACAAATGGACCCATTGGCATACCAAATCGCTCAATTTCAGAATCAATTTTTTTAATCGAAAAGCCATCTTGCAATAAATAGGCTGATTCATTGAGATAAGTGAGTAAAATGCGATTGACTAAAAATCCGGGAACATCTTTAACAACAATCGGAGTTTTTCCTAATTTTTTAGAAATTTTGACGATTGAAGCAACGGTTTCATTCGAAGTTTTTTCGCCATAAATTACTTCGACCAAAGGCATTTTATTAACGGGATTAAAAAAATGCATTCCAACGAAACGACTAGGATTTTCTAAGGCTCGCGCCATTTCAGAAATCGATAAAGACGAAGTATTTGAAGCAATTATGGCGTCATTTGGAACTTGCGCCTCAATCTCTTTTAGAATATTTTTTTTAACCGCAATATTTTCAACCACCGCTTCAATAACTAAATCGCTATGATCAAAATTTGTATAATCCAAACCCGCGCTTATATTCGCCATTTTCAAGCTCGCTTGATTAGAATTTAATTTACGAATCTTCTGCAATTGATTAAAAATTTTCAAAATTTGATTATAGCCAAGGGCAATCGCTTGTTGCGTAATATCCTTGATGCGGACATTAAAATTATAATTAGCAAAAAGCCACGCAATCCCGCCACCCATGATTCCAGCGCCAAGCAAAGCAACATTTTTAATATCTTTATGCGCGATAAAATCATCGACACCGGCATCTTTTTTTAAAGCTTCGGAAGTGAAATAAATTTCGATTAAATTTTTAGAAATTTCGCCCACCGCTAAATCGCAAAAAGCATCAAGTTCAATCTTAAAACCACGAGTTCCGTAGGTTTTGCGATAAGTTTTTTTAACCACTTCAAGCGCAAAAAATTGTGCTAAATAATGTCCCTTAGTTTTTTCCCATAAATCTTTTTTAGCATAATAAAAAATTAAATGCTTTTTCATCAATAATGATTCGGTGTAAAACCTTTTGCGCGAATTGCTATTGCGCCTTGACAAGAATTTATTTTTTTTACCATTTTTAATAATTTCCGTAACGAAAGAACTCAAACTTTCTTCGAGAAATTCTTCATGAATCGCTTCGTCAACTAAGCCGATTTTGTAAGCTTTTTCGCCATCAATTGCTTTGCCGGATAAAATTATTTTCAACGATTCTTCAAGGCCAACTAAGGCTGGCAATCTTTGCGTTCCGCCGAATCCAGGGATTATTCCAAGATTAACTTCGGGCAAACCAAGTTGCGTTTTAGAATTTAAAACCGCCACGCGATATTGGCACGCCAAAGCCAATTCCAAACCGCCACCGAGGCACGCACCTTTTATCACCGCAATAGTTGGAATTTCAATTTTAGCTAATTTATTTAAAATTTCTTGTCCGCGCGAAACTTTTTGATAAGCATCTTTCTCGTCAACAATCGAGCGGATTTCGTTAATGTCGGCGCCCGCGATGAAAATATCTTTTTTATGCGAAGAAATTAACAAAACGCGAATTGCTTTATTGCCATCAATTACATTTATGGCGCGCTCTAATTCTTCTAAAACATTCTTGGAAAGTTTGTTGATTTTCTCGTTGGGTAAATCAAAAATTAAGTTAGCGACTCCGCTTCTATCAATGCTAAAATCAATGCCGTTGGTCATTTTTTAAACGATTAAATTTGTAATGGATTGTTTTAATTTTATTATAAAAATTATCTTTATAACAGCTTTTGTATCATGATTTAAACTCTCGATTTTGCAATCAAATTATTATAAAAATTATACTTTTTTAGAAATTGCAATCGCCGTTTTAGTGGCAAATTTTATAAAAACTGATAATGGTTTATATGCAAAAAAGTCGCGAGCGTTATTTTCGTAAGCAACATCGCGATGATGAATTTCTTCGTCACGAAATTTTTTAATATTTTCTTGTAAATTTTCAAATTCTTTTTTGCCTTTTTCATCAATATTTTCAACAATAAAATCGAGTTCTTTAATTTGCTCTTGATAATGTTCATCGATTACTTCTTCCACAGCCGTTGTGCACACCATCGTTGATTTTTTATCAATCATCGCCGTCAAAAAACCCAAAGCAAAACCACCCACGCCCCAAATCGGTTGCATCAAGGTCGGACGCACTTTTTTTTGCTTGATTTTTTCATCAAAAAAATTGAAATGCTCGATTTCTTGCGCCTTCATTTCTTCAACAATTTTTAAAGTTTCAAAATCTTTTTTTAACTTTAAAGCGAAAATTTGTCCATCATAAATAACCTTGGCGCCCATTTCTCCAGCGTGGTTAACACGAATTATTTCTGATATTTTTTTAGCGTGTGGCATAAATAAATTTAAAAGAATTAAATTGAAATATTTTCAATTAAGCATTTTAATAAGAAAAAAGAAATTAAATCAAACAAATTTATGACAATTACGATTCACAAAAGCGAAGATTTTGAAAAAATGCGCATCGCGGGGAAATTGGCCGGCGAAATTTTAGATTACATCACGCCCTTTGTTGAAGTCGGAGTCACCACCAATTATCTCAATGATTTATGTCATAAAAAAATTATCGAGAATAATGCGATACCGGCTCCGCTCAACTATCATCCCAGAGGCTTCAAATATTCATTCCCAAAATCAATTTGTACTTCGGTAAATGAAATAATTTGCCACGGAGTCCCATCAAATAGAGTTCTAAAAAATGGCGATACTATCAATATTGATGTAACGGTTATTGTTGATGGTTGGCATGGTGATTCAAGTAGGATGTATTTTGTTGGCGATAAAGTTTCAATCAAGGCTAAAAAATTAACTCAAACAACTTATGATTGTATGATGTTTGGAATTCAAGAAATCAAACCCGGCGTTAAAATTGGTAACATTGGTCACGCAATTCAAAACCATGCTGAAAAAAATGGCTTTTCGGTAGTTAGAGATTATTGCGGACACGGAATTGGCAAGGTTTTTCACGCCGAACCAAGCGTTTTACATTATGGCAAAAAAAACGAGGGTATAATTCTTGAGGAAGGAATGTTTTTCACAGTTGAGCCAATGATTAACGAAGGAAGTCATTATAGTAGAAAAGATGAAACTCTTAAAAATGATCCAGTTTTATATGAGTGGACAGTAATCACAGCCGATAAAAACAACTCAACAGGAAAAAGATCATTATCGGCACAATTTGAACATACAATCGGCGTCACCAAAGACGGCTTTGAGATCTTCACGGCTTCACCAAAGGGGCTAGATTTCCCACCTTATAAATTAGGATAAAAAATAACTTAGTTAAATCCAAAGTAAAAATAAAAACTTCGAGCTTTATCTCCCCCCCCCCTTGGGCTTATAACCCTACAATTTTCAACAAGCTCCGAAGTGCTTCAGGCCGTAGCTCCCCCCTTGAGGGGGAGCAGGCTAAAATGTTTTAACGGTAGTTAAAACTTTTAGCCGTGGGGGGTCAAAAAGCGTAGATAATGAACGGTTTCGAGACGAAGTAAAAATTTTAAAAATAATTTTTTAAAAAAAACGATTTCTTGATTTTGTTTTTAATCGAAAATTTTTCCAAATTTTTAATTAAAAATCGTTGATTTTTTAGGTTAATTTTGTAATTTTTTGATGGTTTTTTTAGAAAAATTTAGAATATTTTTTAGTTTTAAAGTGAAATCAAGAAATCGCCATCTTTGGAATTTTTTTTGTTATAGTTTTTGAGATAATCTTGAAACGTTTGATGCTCTAAGTTTTTGACCCCCCACGATTCTAGAAACTTAACTACCATTAAGTTTCTAGAATCTGCTCCCCCTCAAGGGGGGAGCTAGAACCCGTAAGCTTTACGAGTCTTTTTAAAAAATGTAGGGGCGTAAGCCCTCAAGGGGGGAGCTACTACATCCCATAAACTTGATGAGTGTTTTTTTAAGCATAGGGGTGTAAGGGTTCTGCGGGTCATAATCAATGCTACATTGCGAATAAATATCAGTAATTTTTTGATAAAATCTGCGCTCGGAAGATCTAATATCTCTAATGCGAGCAAGCTGTTCATCAAAATAATCTTTACCAAAAATTTTTCTTGGATCTTTCAAGCGCTCATCATCCATCGTAAAGCCTTTGATGATATATTCCTTCAACCTTTCAGTCGCCCAAATGCGGAAATGTGTCGCTTGCGTTGAATTAACTCGATATCCCACCGAAATAATGGCATCGAGATTGTAGAATTTGGTTTGATAATTTTTGCCGTCAGAAGCAGTATGTGCAAATTTTGCACATACTGAATCTTCATTTAATTCCGCACTCTCAAAAATATTTTTTAAATGCTTGGTGATCACCGAGCGATCTACTCCAAAAAGCATCGCGATTTTTTCTTGTGGGAGCCAAATATTTTCATTTTTCAAAAATATTTCAACCTTCACTTGGTTGTTTGGCGTTTTATAAAGTAAAAATTCGGTAAAAGAATTTTCGAGATTTATTAGTTTTTTTTGATTATTTTTTTTCATAATTTTTGGTGTGTTTTTGTTAAATTAATTAGCAATTTTATTTTGAGTATGTTTGACGATTCCGCTTTATCCACCAAGCCACCAAACCACCTGCGATTACCGAAAAAATTGAGCCAAGTAATACTCCGATTTTAGCGTCGTCGAAATTTTTTAAATCATTCGAAAACGCCAATGAAGCGATAAAAAGACTCATAGTAAAGCCTATTCCGGTGAATAAACTAGCGCCGTAAAATTCAATCCAATTAGTGCCTCTCGGCAATTTGGCGAGACCAAATTTTAACGATAAATATGCGCTCAACATCACGCCAATTTGTTTGCCAAAAAATAATCCAAATGTTACGCCGACAATGATTGGTGATGAAATTTTTTCCAGCGAAAAACCTTCGATGCGGACACCAGAATTGGCGAAGGCGAAAATTGGTAAAATGAAAAAATTGACCGTCGGCGAGATTTTGTGAGCGACTTTTTCTAAAAAATTATTTTTGCCAATTTTTAACGGAATAAACATCGCCAAAATTACTCCCGCCAAAGTGGCGTGGAGCCCTGATTTCAATATCATCAACCACAACATCAATCCGCATAAAATATAAAGAAATATTTTCGAAGAATTGCGTGAATTTAAAATTATTAAACTGACGATCGCCAAACAAGCGTAGCCTAAATAAAAAATTTCAATATCTTGCGAATAAAAAATGGCGATAATTAAAATGGCGATAAGGTCGTCAATCACAGCGAGCGCGACGATAAAAATTTTCAAAGAATCGGAAAAAGTTTTGCCAAAAAGCGTGATAAAACCATAAGCGAAAGCGATGTCGGTGGCGCAAGGAATCGCCAAACCACGCATATTTTCGTAAGAATTTTGATTAAAATATGCAAAAAATAACATCGGCGCGATGACTCCTCCAATAGCGCAAATCAGGGGTAAAGCCATTTTTTTCTTTGAAGAAAGTTCGCCGATTAAAATTTCTGATTTTAATTCGAGTCCGATTAAAAAAAAGAAAATCGCCATCAAAAAATCATTGATCCAATCGCGCAAAGTCAAGGCTTTGTAGAATCCAAAAAACTCTAAATTTAAATCAATATTTTGATTAAAAAATTGTTGATAGATTTCAAAATTTTCAGAATTGGAAACAATTAAGGCGCAAAATGTAACAAAAATCAGCGTTAAACCGACCGCCATTTGTGACTGAAAAAAACTTTTTAATAAGCTTTTTTTAAAAATTTTTTTCATGAATTTTTTGGATTAAAAAGAAAAATTTTCACCGAGATAAACCTTGCGTACATCTTCATTATCAATGATTTCTTGACGATTGCCCGAAAATAAAATTTTGCCATCATAAACTATATAAGCCCTATCGACAATCGATAAAGTTTCGCGAACATTGTGATCGGTAATTAACACGCCGATGCCACGATTGGCAAGATGCGAAACCATCGCCCGAATATCATTGACCGCAATTGGATCGACGCCAGCGAAAGGCTCGTCCAAAAGAATAAAAGATGGATCGGTTGCCAAAGCACGAGCGATTTCTGTGCGCCTTCTTTCACCGCCCGAAAGCGCCAGCGCGTGCGATTTACGAATGTGAGTGATTGAAAATTCTTCAAGAAGTTTTTCTAATTTTTCTTGTTGTTTATTTTTATTTGGTTCAACAATTTGCAAAACCGCCATGATATTTTCTTCAACATTCATGCCTCGAAAAATTGACGCCTCTTGAGGCAAATAGCCAATTCCGAGCTTCGCTCTTTGATGAATTGCCAAATTAGTTATATCGATTTGATCAAGAAAAATATTGCCATTATCGGCGCCAACCAAGCCAACAATCATATAAAAAGTTGTAGTTTTGCCAGCGCCATTGGGACCAAGCAGGCCAACGACTTCGCCCTGTTTGATTTCAATAGAAATATCACGAATTACTAATTTATTGCCATAAGATTTCGAGACATTTTTTGCGTATAAAGTTTTTTTTATCATTACTTTTTAAAATATTTTTTTTGTTCTTTTATATCGTCGCCGATTGTTATAGTTACTCGATCATCGCCACTTTTTTCACCATTTATTTTATCATCTTTTTTAAGATTATCGCGATTTTTTTGACCGACAAAATTACCTTTTTTAGTTTTTAAATCATAAATAAATTTATCGCCAGTTAAAATTGAAGCGCCATTATTTACGATAACATTTTTCTCAAGAATAAAAATATTTTTATTCGGATAAAAATTTGCCAAATCCGAGCTTGCGAC
This sequence comes from Rickettsia typhi, assembly GCA_945890035.1. Classification (GTDB taxonomy): domain Bacteria; phylum Pseudomonadota; class Alphaproteobacteria; order Rickettsiales; family UBA1997; genus CAILUF01. The sequence goes on along the minus strand of CAMDCJ010000006.1, from coordinate 15,936 downwards.
AAACTCATCATTGAACATTTTAACATTTCCAAAAGCTTTAATTTCTTTGATATTTGAATTATTTTTTATCTCAGATTTATCGCTGACTTTATCAATATAAAATACTTCCATTTTATTTGAAAGAAGCGATGCGTCATCTCTTTCAACGACCACATTTCCTACAAAATCAATTTTTTTAGATTTTTGCTTGATATCAATGATATCAGATCTTATTCTGGTTGGTGTATTTTTGGCTTTGCGTTGGTTTTTTTGAGCGTTGGCGTCAAATTTAACAAACAAACAAATTATCAAAATTGATATTAAAAAAATGTATAGTTTTTCTAAAAATAAAAACATTATTTTGTTGCTAGCGATTACATTGATTATTGCTTTTACTGGTTCGTCTTTAGCGAAAAAAACCAAAAAAATTGCCAAATTTGATCCAGCTGAATTTAATACAAATTTCAAAAACTACAATCAAAAAATCGTTATTGTAAATAATTACAATCAAAATATTGCCGAATTTATGGTCGCAATTGCGGATACCGCCGAGAAACAAAGCTACGGATTAATGAATCTAAACTCTCTTCCCGAAAATTTGGGGATGCTTTTTTTAAAAAATGAACCACAGCAAATATATATGTGGATGAAGAATACCGTAATTCCGTTAGACATGATTTTTATCGATGAGGATTTTAAAATTAATTATATCGAGAAAAACACTAAGCCATTTTCTCTCGACACAATAATATCTAAAGAAAATTCGATCGGAGTCCTTGAAATTAATGGCGGGATAGCCGATAAATTAAAAATTAAAGAAGGCTACAAGATTTTAATTATGCCCACTGGATTATGAAAAAATTTATTATCACTGAAAAACTTTGCGACAATTTAAAAAATAGTAATTTTTTATGGTTAAATTTTATAAAAAATTCCCAAAAAAATGATGAAAAAAATTTACAAATTGTTCAAGAAATTATTAAAGATGTACAAAACCGTGGCGACCAATCACTCATAGAGTTAACCAATAAATTTGATAAAACTAACGCAGCAAAAATCGCCGATTTAATTATCTCAAAAAAAGAAATTTTTGAATCCGAAAAAAAAGTTGATAAAGCCGTTAAAGAAGCTTTAAAATTTGCCAAAAAACGCATTGAAACTTATCACAAAAAACAACTTCCGAAAGATTTTTCGTTTAAAGACTCAACCGGCACCACTCTAGGCAATATATGGAAACCAATTCAAAGAATTGGCGTTTATGTTCCCGGTGGAACGGCGTCTTATCCAAGCTCAGTTTTAATGTCGGTAATTCCCGCTCAAATTGCCGGAGTTAAAGATATTTGTCTTTTTGCACCATCAAATAATGGCGAAATAAATCCCGCAGTGCTTTACGCTTCAAAGCTTTGTGGCATAAACTCGATTTATAAAATTGGCGGTGCGCAAGCGATTGCCGGAATGTGTTTTGGCACTAAATCAATTGAATCCGTTGATAAAATTGTTGGACCGGGAAATGCTTTCGTCGCCAACGCTAAAAAAATACTTTACGGCACGGTTGGCATTGATATGATCGCTGGCCCGACCGACATTACCATAATCGCCGATACCACCGCCAATCCAAGCTGGATCGCAGTTGATGCTCTTTCGCAACTTGAGCATGGCAATGATTCTAAGGCCTTTATCATTTGCGATAACGCAGAATTTGCCGATAAAATTATCGCCGAAATCGAAATACATTCCAAAAAATTGCCTCGAAAAAAAATCATCGAACAATCTTTAAAAAACTCGGCAATTTTTGTTATTAAAAATATCGAAGAAGCCCATTTTATAAGCAATATAATCGCTCCCGAACATCTTGAAATTTGCACCAAAAATTCTCAAAAAATCATGAAAAAAATTAATAATGCGGGGGCAATTTTTTTAGGAAATTATACTCCCGAAGCTATTGGAGATTATGTTGCTGGCCCAAGCCATACTTTGCCAACATCAGCCAGCGCAAGATTTGCCAGCGGATTATCAGTTTATGATTTTTTAAAAAGAATTTCTTTGATTTCTTGCACCAAAAAATCTTTTTTTAATTTAAGCGCGCCTACATCGGTTTTGGCTAAGTGCGAAGGCTTAAACGCTCACCAACTTAGCATCGATATCAGAAAATCATGATAAAACCACTCTTAAAAAAAACCTTTATTGTTATTTTGATTTTAAGCATAATTTCTTGTAAATCTAAAGAAGAAAAAATTACCGCGGAGTCCCTTTATTTAAATGCGTTTGAGGCTCTTAAAGACAAAGATTATACCACCGCTTCCGAGGCGTTTGAAAAAATTGACGATGAATTTCCTTTTACAAAATGGTCGATCAAAGGTCAAACCATGGCAATGTATGCCAATTACAGGCTCAATGAATTTGAAAAAGTAATTCAACTCGCCGACGATTTTACCAAACTTCATCCAACCAGCGAATATGTGCCTTACACCCTTTATATGAAAGGCTTAAGCTATTACAACAAAATTCCTTCAATTGACCGCGCCCAAGATTATACGCACGAAGCTTCGCTAGCTTTTCGCGAATTAATCGCTAAATTTGGCGACAATGAATATGTCATCGATGCCAAAGAGAAAATTGTTTTTATCGATGAACATTTGGCGGGCTCAAAAATGTCGATAGCGCGCTATCAAATGGATTCACAAAATTATGTCGGCGCCATCAAGAATTTTAACGAAGTTATATCGCGCTATCACCATACAAATCAAGTTCCCGAGGCTAATTATCGATTGATTGAAATTTATTTTCGCATTGGCATGAAAGAAGAAATATCTGATATTATAAAAACTTTAAAAGAGGCCCATCCAGATAATTATTGGACAAGAGAAAGTTTAAAATTTACTCCAAAACCAAAAAAATCTTCAAGAATTAAAATTTTTTCAAAAGATGAATAATGTTGACATAAAATTAGGAGCCGATCACATCTGGTTACCCTATACTCAAATGCTCAACCACGCGCCTCAACTTGAAGTTATAAAAACCAAAGGATCGAAAATTTATTTAAAAAATGGCAAAATATTAATCGATGGCATTTCGTCATGGTGGGCGGTTGCGCATGGCTATAATCACCCGCACATTATTAAAAACTTAATTAAACAAGCCAGAAAATTACCGCATATCATGTTGGCCGGATTCGCCAATGACGCTACTTATCAACTCGCTCATCGCTTGGCTAAATTTTGCGAAATGGACAAAGTTTTTTTTTCAGATTCAGGCTCAACCGCAATTGAAGTCGCCATGAAAATGGCTTGGCAATATCATTTTAATTGCGGATCTCCTAACAAAAAAACTTTTGTTTCCTTTAAAAATTCATATCACGGTGATACTACAGGCGCAATGTCTCTTGCTGATTTACAAAATGGCATGCATCAAAAATTTTCTAATTTATTACTTCAGAATTTTTGCCTTGATTTACCAAAAAATTTAGAAGATTTTGAATTTTTTGAAAATTTTTTAAAAGAAAAAAATTTAGAAATTGCGGGAATTTTTATTGAACCAATTGTTCAATGCGCTGGCGGAATGAAATTTCATTCGCCACAGCTTTTAGAAAAAATTTTTGAGATTTCTAAAAAATATAATATCCTAACCATCGTTGATGAATGTGCTACGGGCTTTTATCGCACTGGTAAAAAATTTGCCTTCAAACACACCAAATATCAACCTGATATTTTAACGGTTGGCAAGGCTTTAACTGGCGGTGTCGTTGGGCTTTCGGCAACTTTAACATCCAATAAAATTTTTGAAAAATTTTTAGACAATTCTTTGGACAAAGCTTTGATGCATGGTCCAACTTTTATGGGCAATGCTCTTGCTTGCGCTTGCGCCAACGCTTCACTTGATTTATTTGAAAATCAAAATTATCAAGAAAAAGTTGAGAAAATTGTAAAAATTTTACAAAAAAATTTGAAAAAATTTGAAAAATTTGAAAAAGTTAAAGAGGTGCGAATAATTGGTGCCATTGGCGCAATTGAGATTGAAACAAACTGGGAAGAAATAAAAATATTGCGTCAAAAATTTATTGAAAAAGGCGTTTTTTTGCGTCCATTTGGTAATGTAATTTACATTATGCCACCGTTAAATATCTCAGATAAAGATTTAAAAATAATTTTGAAAGCAACCTATGAAGTCTTAAATGAGGCTTGTTCATAAGAATCTGAAAATGTCAAGGGCGTGAACTAAAACTTGTCCACACCCTTGATTTAAAAACATAATTTTTTAATTAAATATCAAAAGATTTTATATTTAATATTAATTTTCTATTTTCTCAGCAGTTTTAATTATTTTTTAACTTGGCGTAGGACCTTTTCCTGCATTATTACCTACTCCTTTCCCCCCTGGAGATGAGGGTGCTCCCGCTGGTAAATTTGTCTTACTTCGTTTATTAGATGCACTACCACCCTGAGGATCAGAATGGCTTTCAGAAACACTAGTGGGGCCACTTTGACTTGGTTCTTTTCCCTTTGTGAAGGGAGTGAAGGGACCGCTTTCAGAATGATCAAATCCAGTAGGATTTTTTCCAAAGTCAATTCCCCATCGTTTTATGACTTTTTTTCCCGGACGATTTCGATTGCCACCTTTTTTATCTTTACTCGTAGAAAATTTAATTAAGATTATTTAAAAAAATCATTTAATTTTATATACTCTAAAATTAAATGATGCCTCAGAAATTAATTTAAGTTATGCATTAACTTTTTTAAGGTTAATTTAAATGTATATTAATTTTTTTGAAAAATAAAAGTAAAGCTTTAATTAGATATTAAAATCAAAAATGGTTTCTCATGTTTAAACAATAGTCTATGAAAAATCACTCGAGGTTGCGTGGTTTCTTATATATTTTGTGAAGGTTTGTACATCATTTATTTCGTAGTCTTCGAAGCCATTTTTTCAAACTCAAAATACACATCAAAATGATTAAAAATTTTGAACAATAATTCTCTTCTAAAATAATTTTTATTGAAAATTTTTACAGTTTTTGATGTATTATTTTGAAAATTATTAATGATTTATTTATTAATTTAAGTTATAAATTGCTGAGTTCGGAATCGTTCTTCTGTGTGAAAATCAAAAAAATTTATTTAATATTAATTTTCTATTTCCTTTTTCCTCGCAAGTCTTAATCATTTTTTAAACTTATCCTCATCCACAACAAGCGTTGCGGATGAGGATTCAATTTTTTTATATAAAAATATAAGGTGGGGTGATGACTCTAACTATGGCTATGACCACCATTACCATTACCATTAGCATTACCATTACCACTGGTAAGATTAAGAGTTGTGCGCGCCCAAGGCAACATAGGATGATTATTTGATGGACTAGGATTAGGTTCCTTAAGCTCACTTTTTCTAAGTGGAGCAGGAGGAGGAGTAACTGCATTCTGAGCAGCAGGACGAGGAGTTTGCGGTCCTTGAGGATTATGTTGCATAAAAATTTTATTAAATTATATTTTGAAAATTCATTTAATTTTATATACTCTAAAATTAAATGATGCCATATGAACTTAATTAAAGTTATTTATTAACTTTTTTATTTAAGTATCATTGTATATTAATTTTTTTTATAATTAAAAGTAAAGCTTTAATTTATATTATAATAAACTAAAACTTCCTATATTTGAACATCTATGAAAAATCACTTGAGGTTATGCGGTTTCTAATATATTTTGCGGAGGCTTGTGCATCATTTATTTCGTAGTCTTCGAAGCCAATTTTTTCAAACTCGAAATCTACATCAAAATGATTAAAAATTTCGACCAATAATTCTCTTTTAAAATAATTTTTATTAAGAATCTTTACAATTTTTGATGAATTATTTTGAAAATTATTAATAATTTTTTTGGAATTTTTGCGCAAATATTCTCTTTTTAAATTATATTCTTTGATACATTCGAGAGCAATATCATTGCCAAAATATTCAATAATTTCTCGAGAAAAATCATTATTATTTAAATCATCAAAAAAATTTTCTAGAAATTTCATAAATAATTTATCATTGCAAAATTCGACAATTTTTTCTTGATTGATTAAACTCAAAATTGTTGCACTCGCAATCATTCTTCCATGAAGAATATCGAAAGTTCGCTCTGGATATTTCATGGTCAATACATGTGCGAGCAAATGCTCGGATTGACTAGCTGGAGCCGATGAATTAGCGATGGTCATCGCCCAACCCGAGATTAAAATTATTTTTAATAAATTTCGTAAAAATTTATCGTCATTTATTGTAAAATTTTTATAATTTTGGACAAAATTTTTAATAATTTTTTGTTGAATTTCTAAAGCCGGGAAATTTATTTCTTGTAAAAAAACATAATGATTTAAAATCAAATCAAAATTACATGAATAAAAACACAAAACATCCGCTAAACCGGCTTTATTCAAATTCTGAGGAGCATTTTTTAAAATTAACAAATCGCATAAAACCGCAATTGGCAATTTTGCTTCTAGTGTTTTTTTATGATTATTTATAGAAATCGAAGCATTTTTTGAAGCGTAACCATTCATCGAAAGCGCTGAAATTAAAATTATATAATCTTTATTTAATTTTTTAGCGCTATATTTACATAAATCGTTGATAGTTCCACTTCCAAAGCCTAAAATTAACTTGCAATTCTGAGCATTTTTAACAATTAAATTTACAAAATTTTCATTGGCTTGAGGGGTTTTTAAAATTAAAAAATTAGCAAATTGGTTTTTGAAATTTTTTTTAAAAAATTGCTGATTATTTTCCCAAATTATTTCATCGCTAACGAACAATATTTCGTTAAAATTAAAGCCCTTTTCGGAAATTATTTTGTCAATTTTCGAAGCTAAATTTTTATTAATTCTAACATCGATTTTCTTTTTTAAATCCATCATTTTATTTTAAAATAAGTTCTTGAGTCATAAAAAATTACAAATATCATTTAAAAGAAATTTATATAAACAATTTATACTTTTTCATTTAATAAATGGAAATACTATTATACCACAATAAATTACTACAATATTAAACAATATTTAATTCTTAAAATGGAAGGAATACAACTTTTTTTGTTAATTTTACAAATTATTATCGCTGTTTTGTTAGTAATTTTAGTTCTCGTTCAAAAATCTGATGGCGATTCTTTAAGTGGTCTAGGTAGTGGCTCTGGTGGCTTAAATTCGGCAATTTCTGGCCGTTCTAGCATGTCTATTTTAAGCAAAACAACCATGTCTTTAGTTGCGCTTTTTATGATTAATTGTTTAGTTCTTGCCTCCCTTACTAAAAATAAATCTAACTCTATTAGTAAAGAACTTAACGCGGTTATCGAAGAAACTAACGCTAAAAAAACTGTTCAAGATTCGCAAAATCAAAACCCAACAAATATTAATCAATCTTCACCAGCTGAAAATGTTGCTCCAAAGCCTTCAGTTCCAGCGGTTGAATAGCATTTTATAAATTATGAAAACTACATCTCTTAACTTAACTCATCGCTCACAAGGAGCGAAAATGGTTGAATTCGCTGGCTATGATATGCCAGTTCAATATGCCGATGGAATGCTCAAAGAGCACGAATGGACTCGTTCTGGCAATGTTGGAATTTTCGATGTTTCGCACATGGGACAATTTTTTATCGAAGGCTCTGAAGTCGCTAAATTTCTATCAAAAATTACACCCACTGATTTTAGTTTAAGCACAGAAAATCTCGCCAAATACACAGTTCTAACCAATGAAAATGGCGGAATTATTGATGATCTTATTATCACTAAAATTAATAATGACAAATTTTTTATCGTTCTAAACGCCGGCTGTAAAGAAAAAGATGCCACTTGGATTCGCAAAAATTTACCTCAAAATCTTAAATTTACTGCGCTCGATGATCGCTCATTAATTGCGGTTCAAGGTCATAAATCTCAAGAAGTTTTGTCGCGCCTTTTAAAATCTGGTGATCTTGAAAATTTACCATACATGAATCTTGGTTTTTTTGAATTAAAAAATGGTCAAGAAATTTTTATTAGTCGCACCGGATACACTGGAGAAGATGGTTTCGAAGTTAGCATTAAAAATTCTGATGCAGAGAAATTTTGGCTCGATTTATCATCGCAAAACGAGGTTAAGCCAATTGGTTTAGGCGCTCGTGATTCTTTACGCTTAGAAATGGGTTACCCACTTTATGGTCATGATCTTGATGACTCAACTTCACCGATTGAAGCTAGTATCGGCTGGGTTGTAAGTAAAACTAACGATAATTTTATTGGCTCATCACGAGTTTTAAAAGAAAAAACTGATGGCGTACAACGCAAAAGAATGGGTGTTAAACTTCTTGATCGAGGCATTGCACGCGAAGGCGCCGAAGTTAGAAAAAATGGCGAAAAAATTGGTGTTTTATCGAGCGGTGGCTTTTCACCAAATCTTAAAGTTTCAATTGGCCAGGGTTATTTCGACCCAGCAATAATTAAAAACGGCGAAAATGTTGTTGTGGTGGTTCGTGATCGCGAAATTCCAGCAATAATTTCTTCATTTGTTTTTGTTGAACCAAAAACGAAATCATTAAAAAAATCTTCTTAAAAATTAACAATTAAATTTGGATTAAATATGAAATTTACAAAAGATCATGAATGGATAAAAATTGAAGGCGATGTCGCCACAATTGGTATTACCGAATACGCCGCCGAAGCCTTGGGCGAATTGGTTTATGTTGAACTTCCAAAAATCGGTAATTCTTATAAAAAACATGATGCTTTTGCAGTTGTTGAATCTTCAAAATCTGCCAGCGATGTTTATGTTCCAGTATCTGGCGAAGTTGTTGCCATTAATGAATCTTTGAATTCATCACCAGAATTAATTAATCAATCTTCTTATCAAGATGGCTGGATTGCTAAAGTAAAAATTGCTAATCAAGACGATTTAGTTGATACTATGGATGAAGATTCTTACAAAAAAATGCTTCAAGATAAATAACTTAATTAAGTTTATTCTTTTTTAAGTTATTTTTGTGGAATGATTAAATCAAATTGCTTAAAAGTTTTAATTAAAATTTAAGCAATTTTTTAATTATATCTGGCAATTCATAATACATAATTAAAACCAATAAAAACTTTGAAAAAAGCATTTTTAAAGCCCACAATTTCACCAAAAATCTTTTTAGTTCCATTGTTGTTAATTCAACTTTACGCCCAGCCTGCTCTATCAGCAACCACCGAAATAAGTGCAACCGATGTTGATGCTAATTCAATCACTGGTGGCAATATCATTAATTTTACCGGTGTCGGCTCTTTGGTCGTCAATGATAGCATAACTTTTAATTCCCTTACCGCCGATAAAAACACTTTTGGTAATGTCAACTTTTCCACCATCTCTAATTTATCTATTACCAATTCAATTGGAGCTTCGGAAAAAGCTTTAAATAATATCTCCTTCAACGCCGACGCCACATTAAATTTAAATGGAGACGCCTATTTAAATAACGGCATCACAACCGCCACCAATAACACTGGATCGATTAATCTAACTGGTTCTAACATTAAAAAAATCGAATCTTCCATCGGATCTATAAATTTTAATTTAAAAGAAATTTTAATAAATCAAGATCTTGGAGCGGAATTCAAAAATGATGTTCATGCAAAAACCCTATTAATCATCGGCTCAACTCCAGAAATTAGTGGCACAGGAAATTTAAATTTCACCGATGCAAATTTGAGTGGCGCCTTGACAATCAGCAATTCAGGAAATGTTAATATTGGCAAAACCACAATTTCTGGAAGCGGTAAAAGTCAAAATTCTGGCGGAATTACGCTTAGTAGCAACGGAACTCTAATCATAAATAATAACACCACATCTATTACCGATTTAACAACCACCAACAACACAAGTATAATTAATATCGGCAACGCCAAAAGCTTAAATATTTCAGGAAATATTACGGGAGCTGGAGCTATAAATGCCTCGGCTATTCAAATTGGAGAAGCAATAAATACCGACAAGGGAACGCTTGTTCTTTCCGGCAAGACTACACAAACAATTGATGCCTCAATTGGCGAATCAATTAATCGCTTGGCAACTTTAAATATTAGCAATATAGTTAGTACCGAAGGCTCTTACAACTCTTCTGGAGTTGTTTTGAATAACGACGCTTATCTCAAAAATGCCGTCTTTAGCAACGCTTCAAATACTTCAAAAATTCTAATCAATTCAGGTAAAACCATCAATTTATCACGAAATATTTCAGAAACAAATGGAGGCTCTGGACTTATAACTGGAAGTGGAACGCTTAATTTGGAAGGAACTATTGCTCAATCAATCGATGCCAATTTAGGGACTTCAGACACCGATAGATTAGGAGAATTAAAAATCAACAACACTGCTAAAATTACCCTCAATGACTCATCTTATTTAACTAAAATTACTTTATTAAAAAGTTCTTCCTTAGTCAATAATTCAAATTTAAATATTACCACTCTCGATGTTCAAAAATCTTTAAAAGTTAGTGGTTCGGGAGATTTTGAAGTTGCAAATTTAAACATCGCAAATGCAGAAAATTTAACCTTGGAAGATGATAAAACTATAAAAATTACTAACGGCGTAACTGGTGGCGGAGCCATTAAAACCAGCTCTTCTGGCGCTGGCAATATTTTGTTTTCATCAAATTCAGATATCGATGTTGCCACGCAAATTGGCGAATCCTCAGCGCGCTTAAATAAAATAAGCGTTGGCAGTGATAAAGCAGTTAATTTTAATAGCGACGTTTTCGCTTCAAGCATTAATTTTACTAATTCCGCCGGACAATCAAAAATAGCAATTAACACCGCCAAAACTCTTGATATTTCAGGAGACATCAGCAATTTATCCGATTCAATAATAAATGGTGATGGCACCTTGAAGCTTTCAGGGACAAGTAAAGAGCAAAATATTTATGCTAAAATTGGCACCAGCGCAAATCCTTTAAATACTCTTCAAATAAACAATCCATTTGGCACAGTTTTTTATCAAGATTCATTTGTTAACGCCTTAACTTTGACTAGCGGTGCTATAAAAATTGTGGGCAAAACTTTAGCAATCAACTCTGCATTAGATCTTACAAATCAAAGTTTTACCAGCAAAGTAATTGATGATTTTGGTAAAATAAATTCTCAAAATCTTACCGTCGCCAACACTACAAATATCAACTTCGATTACTCAAATAATAATCTTAATTTAGCCTATACAAAAAATTCGGCAATTCCAACTCAATATTCAATCATAGAATCAGCCAATGCAATTTCTGGCGACATCGCTTCCGTCAAAGTAAGCGACAATTCATATTTATTCGACAACACTCTAAAAATTAATGACAATAAAATCGTAACTGAAATAAAAATCAGCGATAATTTTAATATAGCTAATATTGGCGATCAAAACTACAAAATCTTAGAAAGTACATTAAGTTCATCAGCAAATTTGACTCCAAAATTCTTCAGAATATCAAGCAAGGAAAATTTAAATCTTGCATTAACAAGCCTTAAACCTATCTCGCTTGAAACCTTTATTAACAACGCTTTGTCGGTTAATGATATAACTTTTAATACCATTTCTTCTCATGTAAAAAATATTAATTTAGACAAAGCAATTGATCCAAAAAATAAAAATAACAAAATCGAAAAATCGAAAAATTTTGAATTATGGGGACAAATTTTTGGCGATAAATCTTTACAAAAAAGCAATGATTCTAACCAAAAATTTATTACCAATAATTATGGCGGAATTATTGGCATTGATCACTTAATTAAGAGTGAAGATAACAATACGATAATCGGCTCGGCAATCACTATTAACAAGGCTCAAATTAAGGATGATTTAAAAATTCATAACAATGATGCCAATTATTACCAACTCACTCTTTACAACAATAATTTTTCAAAAATTTATGAAGGATTTTATAGTAAAAATTTAGCAAATTTAAGTTTTAATAAATATAACAATTTAAGAAATATTAAAATTGAAGATTATCGACAAACTGTAAAATCTAATTTTGGCGGAAAAAGCTATTCCTTCGAAAGTGGCATTGGTTATAAAGCTAAAATATTTGATAATTTTTCAATCACTCCGGATTTTTCTATTCAATATTTTAAATTTTCACAAAACTCCTACACAGAGAAGGGCTTAAATGATATTATTTTAAAAGTAAAAAGCACCAATTATAATGAACTTATTTCCAAATTTGGCATAGATTTTGCAAGCAATTTTTCTCATTCTCAAGTTCAATATAAACCAAATTTTTCAATTTCTTGGGATCGAAAATTAAAAAATAATCGGCAATTAATGCGCGCAAATTTTGTTAATAACAATCAAGAAATATCAAATGATTTGACCATTTTGCAAAGAGACAAATTAAATCTCGGACTTGGCTTAAATGTATTAGCGCAAGAAAATCATAAATTCAATTTTAAATATAATTTACAAGTCGCCAATCGCTATTTAAACAATGGTGGCTTCGCTGAATATTCGTGGGAATTTTAATATTAACTCAAAACGATATTAACCAATTTATCAGGCACGATAATAATTTTTTTCACCTCTTTTCCATCAATAAATTTTTTAACATTTTCATTTTCAAAAGCTAATTTTTGAATTTCATCTTGCGTTAAACCTTTTGGCATTTCAATAACAGCTCGTAGCTTTCCCGCTACTTGAATTGCCACCGAAACTTTATCATCTTCCAATAATTTTGATTCAAATTTTGGAAAATTTATCGTCGAAACTAAGCCAGCGCAATCCAAATTAATCCATAATTCTTCCGCTAAATGAGGCATAATTGGCGCAACTAAAATTGCCAAATTACGCAAAGAGAAATGCATTATTTGCTTATCAATTTCATGTTTAATTTCAAATTTTTCTAAAGCGTTTGAAAATTCACGAACCTTTGCGATTGCTCGATTAAATCCCATTTTATCGAGTTCATCTTGAACATAAAAAATAGTGCGATGATTAAGCTTAATAATATCGCTTTGATATTTTTCTTTGCCAACCAATTCAACTTCGCCAAAATATTTAAAATTATTTTTGTCTAAATTTTTATGTTGCGAAGTAAAGTTTGCAACTAATTTCCACAAACGATTTACATAGCGCCAAGCCCCGTCAATTCCACTTTCAGACCAATCCAAATCGCGCGATGCCGGAGTGTCCGAAAGCATAAATAAACGAGCAGTATCAGCGCCATAACTTTCAACAATATTAATCGGCTCAACGACATTTTTTTTCGATTTACTCATTTTTTCGCTTCTTCCGCGAAGCACTTCTTCGCGAGTTTTTTCGTGAATAAATTTATCTTTTTCGATTTCAATAACTTCGCTTGGATAAACCCACTGCCCCGCTTTATCTTTATAAGTATAATGACAGACCATGCCTTGAGTAAGAAGGTTTTTGAAAGGCTCGTCAAATGATAAATATCCGCATTTTTTTAGCGCTTTTACAAAAAATCTTGAATAAAGTAAATGCAAAACCGCATGCTCAACTCCACCAATATATTGATCGACGGGCATAATTTTATTTACCAAATCTTTTTCAAAAGCCTGGTCTTTTGGTTGCGAAATATAACGCAAAAAATACCACGAACTTTCAAAAAAAGTATCAAAAGTGTCGGTTTCACGAATTGCCTTTAGCACCTTGCCGTCAGAGTCTTTGAAGGTGGTATGTTTCCAAGTCGGATGATTTTCGAGTGGATTGCCCGCCCCGGTAAACTCAACATCTTTCGGCAACTCTACAGGAAGTTGCTCTTGCGGAACTTTAACCACGCGACCATCTTCTAAATATAAAATTGGAATCGGGCAACCCCAATATCTTTGGCGCGAAACGCCCCAATCACGAAGACGATAATTAATTTTTTTCTCGGCACTATTTTTGCTTGCTAAAATTTCAAAAACTTTTTCTTTAGCTGACGAAGAATCAAGGCCATCAAGCATCGCGGAATTAATCATGACCCCATCTTCTAAATAAGGCAACTCAACATTTTCATGATTTTTTGGGGCAACAACTTGCGTAATTTTTAAATTATATTTTTTAGCAAATTCAAAATCACGAATATCATGCGCTGGGCATGCAAATATTGCTCCCGTGCCATATTCCATTAACACAAAATTAGCAACAAAAACATCAAGTTTTATGTTATTATCAAGCGGATGAACAACTTGTAAACCAGTTCTGATGCCTTTCTTTTCTTGCTTCTCAAGGGTTTGCTCATCAACAGAATTTTTACTACATTCTTCTATAAAATTTTTTATTTCGATATTATTTTGTGCCATCTCAAGCGCAATTGGATGGTGCGGTGAAATCGCCAAAAAAGACGCTCCAAACAAGGTGTCGGGGCGAGTTGTATAAACTTTTATAGATTGATTTTGAGATTTTTTTTCAAATATTTCAAAATCAATTACCAAGCCTTCGCTTTTACCAATCCACTTTTCTTGCATCGACAAAACTCTTTCATCCCAACCTTTAAGATTCTTCAATTCTTGCAATAATTCTTCCGAAAATTCAGAAACTTTTAAAAACCATTGTTTAAGCTTTTTCTTTTCAACCAAAGCGCCACTGCGCCACCCTCTCCCATCAATCACTTGCTCATTCGCCAAAACGGTTTTGTCAATCGGATCCCAATTAACAAAAGACTCTTTTTGATAAGCCAATCCGGCTTCCAAAAAATCACAAAAAATCTTTTGCTCATGCTTATAATATTCAGGTAAACATGTAATTACTTCGCGCTCCCAATCAACCGACAAGCCAATAGATTTAAGCTCTTGACGCATATTTTCAATATTCGATAAAGTCCATTTTTCGGGATGAACTTTATGTTGCAAAGCGGCATTTTCGGCGGGCAATCCAAAGGCATCAAAACCCATCGGATGAAGCACATTAAATCCTTGAATTTTTTTATATCGCGCCACCACATCGCCAATTGTATAATTGCGCAAATGACCCATGTGAATTTTACCAGATGGATAAGGAAACATCTCGAGAACATAGTATTTCTGCGCTTCGGCAAGCGGATTAAATTTAAAAACATTTTGGTTTTTCCAAACTTCCTGCCATTTTTTTTCAGTTAATTTGTGATTATAATTTGCGATTTCTTGTTGCATATTTTTGTAATTTACTTTTAAAAAATAAAAATTTTATTTTAAATTATTTTAATATTTCTTGTGATATTTTTTGAAATATTGTCAAAACTTCATTGTTTATTTTATTTTTAAAAAAACTTACAATAAAAGGAATTTTATTTTCACAAGCATCCGATATTTCTGGCTCAATAGCAATTTCTCCTAAAAAATTTATATTCATTTCTTGAGCAATTTTTTTGGCGCCATCTTGTCCAAAAATATATTTTTTTTCATCATTAATTTTTAGATAAGACATATTTTGAATTAACCCTAAAATCGGTATTTTTAATTTTTTAAAACAATCGATGGACTTAACAACATCAATAATTGCCACGCTTTGCGGAGTTGAAACCAAAACCACTCCAGCGATGGGAAATTTTTCCGCCATACTTAAATAAACATCGCCAGTTCCGGGAGGCATATCAACAATCATAACATCAACTTTTTTATTATCAGCTTGCCAATTTACCGCACGAATTAATTGATATAAAATTTTCGTAACCATTGGTCCGCGCCATATTCCAGCTTGATTGGCATCGACTAAATTAGCAATTGAAATTATTTTTAAACCATATTTTAAAATTGGTTGCAACAAATTATTTTTAAGTTCGGGCTTGTCTTTTAAGTCAAGTAAATGAGCGACGGAAGGACCATAAATATCGGCGTCAACCAATGCCACATTTTTGCCACTTTGCGCCATCGATATCGCCAAATTGCAAGCCACGGTTGATTTGCCGACCCCACCTTTTGCCGAGGCAACCAAAATAATTTTCTCGACTCCAACTACATTTGGAATTTTATCCATGAAATCTTTTAAGGTTTTGTTATCTTGGTT
>CAMDCJ010000005.1 GCA_945890035.1 Rickettsia typhi | reverse complement strand
TAAAGCCAAAAATGTTGCGCCGATCATATTGTAAGGATTGGATGTTCCAACTGATTTAGCTACTACATCACTGATTCCAGCACACTCAAAAACTGCGCGCATTGGACCACCAGCAATAACGCCCGTTCCGACTGGAGCTGATCTTAAGTAAACTTTAGCTGAACAAAAACGAGCAAATATATCGTGATGAACTGTACGACCTTCTTTTAAAGATACTTTAATCATAGCTCTTTTTGCAGCTTCAAATGCTTTGTTTTTAGCATCAGAAACCTCAGTTGCATTTCCCTTTCCGAAACCAACTTTTCCGTTTTTATCGCCTACAACTACTAAAACGGAAAAAGACATATTTTTTCCACCCTTAACGGTTTTTGACACTCTATTGACAGCTATTAACTTCTCAATGATCTCTTGAGCAACTTTTTCTTTTTGATTTTTTTGTTTTATCATCTTGTCAATTATAATTAAAATTTTAATCCAGAATTACGACAAGCCTCAGCTAAGGCTTTAACGCGACCGTTGTAATTGTAAGCTCCTTTGTCAAATACAACATTATCTATGTTTACTTTTATACATAATTCAGCGATGTTTTTTCCGACGATTTTAGCCTTCTCAACTCCGCTAATTTTTTCGTCAAATAAAATACTTGATGCTTGTACCAAAACATTTCCGTCTATACTTACTATTTGAGCATAAATGTTTTTATTGGTTCTATTTACAATTATTCTTGGTCTGTTAGATTTGTTATTTTTTTTAACATTATTTCTAACTCTAACTTTTCTTCTTTGATAACTTGTTAACATAAACTATGATTATTATACGATTATTTATTTTTTCTTGCCTTCTTTTCGCAAGATTTTCTTGCCAAAAACTTTAACACCTTTGCCTTTATAAGGTTCAGGAGGTCTAAATCCAATAATTTCAGATGCAACTTGTCCAACCAAAACTTTATCATCTCCAGATATTGTTATTAAATTTGGCTTTTCGTATACAGCTTCTATGCCTGCGGGAAGAGCATAGCAAATTTCATGGCTATAACCCAAAGTCATAAACAAAAGACCTTTGTCAACAGAAGCTTTATATCCAACTCCGTTTATTTCTAAAATTATTTTAAAAGGAGATTGCATTCCTTGAACAATATTTTTTAGATTACTTCTATCCATTCCGATTTGAGCAGATACATTTGGATCATTTTTTTCTTTTGCGACCAATTTAATTTGCTTATCTTTAAAATCAATAATAATCCCAGAGCTAACTTTGTAGTTTTTCTTAACTTTTCCAGACTCTAAAATAACCTCATTGTTTATAAGTGAAACTTTTATGTTTTCTGGAATCGAGATTGGTAACTTTCCTATACGAGACATTTTTATAAATTTAAAATATTTTTAATAAAATTTCGCCACCTAAATTCTTAGTTCTAGCTATATAATCTGTAACAACACCTTGAGAGGTTGAAATCAAAACCATACCAAGGCCATTTTTTACCAGTGGTATTTCTTTGGAGTTGCAATAAATTTTTCTTCCAGGCTTAGAAACAACAGATATTTCTGTTAAAACCGGACTTGAATTATGATATTTCAAGCTAATCTTGAAGCGCTCATGAACTCCATCCTTTATTTTTGCGTAGTTAAGAATGTAGCCTTCTTCTTTTAATATACTTAGGATATTATCTCTTAGCTTTGAAACGGGCATTGAAACGGTTTGCGTTTTGGCTAAATAACCATTTTTTATAGTCGCCACGAGATCTGATACGGAATGATTGAATGACATTTTTTTACCAACTTGATTTAATTAAACCTGGAATTTGACCCCAAGAAGCCAATTCTCTGACAGCGATACGCGAAATACCGAATTTCCTAAGATTTCCCCTAGGTCTTCCCGTTAAAGCACATCTATTTCTAACTCTTACCTTAGAAGCGTCTCTAACCATCTCAGAAAGCTTAATCTGAGCTAACAACCTTTCGTTGAAAGGAATATTAGGGTCCTTAATTATTTTTTTTAACTTATCTCTTTTTAATTTACAAGAAGTAGAGACCTTTATTCTTCTAGCATTTCTTTTAATTAATGATTTCTTTGCCATATTTTATTTAATTGGAAAATTTAACTTCTTAAGCAAAAAAAGAGCCTCTTCTTTGCCTGTTGCATTGGTGACTATTGTGATATTCATACCAAATATTTTTACTATATTGTCGAGATCAACCTCTAGAAATATATTATGTTCTTTTATTCCAAAGCTATAGTGATTGCTCTGATTAAATCCTTTTGATGTAAGTCCTCTGAAATCTCTTATTCTTGGTAAAGCTATATTAACAAGCTTATCAAGAAACTGATACATTTTTTTCCCTCTTAGCGTAACTCTACAGCCAATTGGCAGATCCTTCCTAAGTTTGAAAGTTGATATAGCTTTTTTTGACTTTGTCAAAACGGCTTTTTGACCAGATATATTAGATACCTGGTTAAGTAAATATGCGAGTAGTTTATTATCACTATCAACCGCTTTGATTCCGACATTTATGCTGACCATTTTAATTTTTGGAATGGCCATGTCATTCTTGTAGGAAAACTTACTTTTTAATTCAGGAATCGAATCCTTATATAGTTTTTCTGTAATACTTTGCATCTCTATTCAATTTTTTTTCCAGTTTTTTTTGAAACACGATCTTTTTTGAAGGATTTTTTCTCTCCATCAGAATTGATCACAAATTTAATTTTAATCGATTTTCCATCTTCAACATGAGATATGTTTGAGATGTGTATCGACCTTTCTTCTTTTTTAATTTGACCTAGTTCTTGACCTGTAGGCTTTTTATGAATTGTCGCCAATCTAACGCCTTCAACAATAACTCTGTCATTTAAAATTGAAATTAATTTACCAACCTTTCCTTTATCAGAACCAGATATAACAATTACCTGATCATTTTTTCTAAATTTATTCGCCATTTTACAAAACCTCCGATGCTAATGATGCTATTTTTAAAAAGTTTTTTTGTCTAACTTCCCTTGAAACTGGACCAAAAACCCTTGAAGCAAGTGGTTCATTTTCCTTATCAACAAGTACAACTGCGTTGTCATCAAACTTAAGAAAACTTCCATCGGGCCTAACGATTTTACTTCTAGTTCTAATTATAACAGCTTTTGCAACTTGACCTTTTTTTACTTTAGATCCCGGTGTCACGGATGTTATTGATACAACAATAACATCACCAATACCTGTTATCATGTGTTTGGATCCACCAAGAACTTTTATACATCTAGCAGTCTTAGCCCCAGAGTTGTCGGCTACCACTAGATTTGTTTGCATTTGAATCATATTATTCTAAAATTGTTATTTAATTTTCCATTTCTTTTTTTTAGAAATAGGTCTAGAGCTAATTATCTCTATGTCTTGACCCACTTCTACTGTTTTTCCATCGGTTTCAACAAGATATTTCTTGCTTACCGTTATATATTTTCCGTATTTCTCGTGCTTTTTATAAGTTGTCGATGAAACTTTTATAGTACTTGAATCGATAATGCTAATAATCTTTGCCTTCATAATTTATGCTTTTTTATTAAGTGTTGTAAAAATTATAGCTATTTTTTTCTTTTTTTCTCTATAATCTTTTAAATTTATTTTATCTCCCGATGTTAATTTCATTCTAAGTAAAAGCAACTCTTTTTTGAGATTATAAATTTCTGATATCATTGACTTTTTATCTGTTTCGCTCATTTTATAAATTATTAATAATTTTTGATTTAAATGGTAATTTAGATGAAGCTTTGAGCAAAGCGTTTTGCGCAGACTCATTATCAATTCCATCTATTTCAAATATTACCCTACCTGGTTTTATTTTTGCAATGTAGTATTCAACACTTCCTTTTCCACTTCCCATTCTAACTTCAGCAGGTTTTTTAGTAACTGGAGTATGCGGGAAAACCATAATCCATAATTTTCCAGATCTTTTCATATATCTAGTTATAACCTTTCTGGCAGATTCGATTTGTTTGGAATTTAACTTGGCAGGCTCAAGAGCTTTTAAACCAAATGAACCAAATTTTAGAGTGTTGCCAGAGCAAGCTACTCCAAGAATCTTTTTTCCACCTTTTTGCGCCTTTCTATATTTTGTCTTAGCAGGAATTAGCATTTCTTAAAAAATTAAATTTATTACAATGTTGATATTTTCTTTTTTTCAACAAAACCTTTATATATCCAAACTTTAACACCTATAACTCCATAACCAGTATACGCGTTTGCAATTGCATAATCTATGTTGCAACGAAGAGTGTGAAGAGGTACCGATCCCTCTTTATACCATTCAGTTCTAGCAATTTCTGCTCCACCTAATCTTCCAGAGCAACTAACTTTAATACCAAGAGCGCCATATTTCATAGCAGATTGCATTACTTTTTTCATTACTTTTTTGAATGCAGCTCGGCCCTCTAATTGTTTGGCAACGGATTGCGCAACAAGTGAAGAACTTATATCAGGTTTGTCAATTTCAACAATTTTGACCTCAACTTTTGTACCAGCTATTTTTTCAACTGATTGGTTAATTTTTTCAATATCCAAACCTTTCTTACCAATTAAAACTCCTGGCTTAGATGTTTTTATAACCAAATTTATTTTATCTGAGGGTCTTTCAACTATAACAGAACCAATACCGCAATGAGAGTAGCTAGTCATGATGAATTTTCTTATAGCAACATCATTAATTAGTTTTTTTGCATAGTTTTTTTTATCAAACCAAACAGATTCCCAATTTTTATTGTTTAATAACCTGAATCCTACAGGATTAACTTTCTGACCCATTTATTTTTCCTCTTTTATTTTTTTTGATTTTTCTTCAACTGATTTCTCAGCAAGAATTACAGTAATATTACTATAGGTTTTTAATATTCTACTTGATTTACCACGACCTCTTGCAGCAAATCTTTTTAAAGCGAAAGCTCTTCCAACATTTACTTCTTTTACAAATAACGTGTCAACATCCATATTGTGGTTGTTTTCAGCATTTGACATAGCAGAGTAAACTAGAGCTCTAACTGTAGTTGAAATTTTAAGCTTTGAGAATTGAAGCAACTTTAATGCTTCCGAAACCTTAAGTCCAGTAATATTTTTAGTTACTTTCATAACTTTAACTGGACTTGATTTAACAACTTTCTGAGAAGCTTTTACTAATTTTTGTGTCATAAATTTCTAATCTTTTGTAACTTTTTTATCTCCACCGTGTCCATAAAAGGTTCTGGTAGGAGCGAATTCTCCAAATTTGTGACCAACCATACCCTCTGTTACAGAAACTGATACAAATTTTTTTCCGTTATGCACTGCAAAATTTATACCAACAAACTGCGGAAGTATTGTTGATCTTCTAGACCAAGTTTTAATGATCTGTTTTTTTGATGAACTTATATAATCTTTTGCTTTTTTTAATAAATACCCGTCAACATACGGGGGTTTTTTAATTGATCTAGCCATATTATTTAACTCTCCTTGATTTTACAATAAATCTATTAGTACTTTTACTTCTTTTTCTAGTTATTTTACCCTTGGTTGGTTTTCCAGTAGGAGAAACAGGATGTCTTCCACCAGAAGTTTTTCCTTCACCACCACCATGCGGGTGATCAACTGGGTTCATAGCAACACCTCTTACTGTAGGTCTTATACCTAACCATCTAGATCTTCCAGCTTTTCCGATTGTAGTATTTTTATTATCTAAATTAGATACGGTTCCGATAGTAGCCATGCAATTCAGTGAAAATAATCTTATTTCTCCAGATTGCATTTTAACTAAAGCATATCCACCGTCCTTTCCAACTAATTGAGAATAATTTCCGGCTGCTCTTGAAACAACTCCTCCACAACTAGGCTTTATTTCAATATTATGAACAATCGATCCAATTGGAATTACCGCTAAAGGCATTGCGTTTCCGATCTTAACATCAATAAGATTTTTTGATGACAAAATTGTATCGCCAATATTTAATTTATTAGGGGCAAGTATATAAGAATATATTCCATCTGAGTATTTAACTAACGCTATAAAAGCAGTTCTATTTGGGTCGTACTCAATTCTTTCAACTTGAGCTTCAATATCAAATTTATCTCTTTTAAAGTCAATTACTCTAAAAGTTTTTTTATGTCCGGCAGATTTGTGTCTAACGGTAATATGACCAAAGTTATTTCTTCCAGCTTTTTCAGTGCCTTTTCTGGTAAGAATTTTTAAAGGAGAGCCTTTCCAAAGCTCACTTCTATCAATCGCGACATAATGTCTCAGCGTTGATGTTACTGGTTTAAAATTTTTCAGTGCCATTTTTATGATCCAAAATTAATTGTTTGACTGTCTTTCAGTGTTATAGTGGCTTTCTTTATAGAACCTTTAGTTCCAAGAACACCTTTAAATCTTTTGTTTTTTTCTGGTGTGTTTATAATGTTAACTTTGATTACTTCAACATTGTAAATTTTCTTAATAAGAGATTTTAACTGACTTTTGGTACAAGTTTTATCAATTTTGAAGGTATATTTACCAAGAGAAAGTTGTCCGTTTGATTTTTCAGTGTAAACTAAACCTTTTATTTTATCGTAATTTAATATCGCTGTCATTATTTTAATGCTCCTACAATTTTAGTTATGAATGATTCGGAGTCGATTATTAAATGTTCATAATTAACCAAATCAAGCGTGTTTATAGCTTTACAATCTAGAATTTTTACATTTTTAATGTTTCTAGCAAATAATTCAATTTTTTTATCACCATTGTGAATTATTAAAGCACTTTTAATATTATTTTCGTTTAATATTTTTCCAATTGATGATGTTTTTATTGTTTTCGTAATATTTGAATAAGTGTATATTTTGTTTTCAATTAGTTTATTTTTAATTGCGTCGACTATTGCAATTTTGGCAATTTTTTTAGGAATCGAAAAATCAAAGCTTCTTGGTTTTGGTCCATGGCAAGCTCTTCCACCAACGAATTGAACAGATCTTCTGCTTCCTTGTCTAGCTCTTCCAGTTCCTTTTTGCTTCCAAGGTTTAGCGGTTGTCCCAGAAATTTCTGACATTTCTTTGGTGCTTGCAGTGCCAGCTCTATTTCTTGCGAGTTGCCATCTTATAACATATGCAACAGTTTTGGCGCTAGTTATACTGACTTCTTCTTCCGTCTTAAATTCTTTGGAAGTCACCTTTCCTTCTTCAAAATTAATTTCGGGTACTTTAAATGATTTCATAAAGATTTTAATAATTACTTAATTTTACAATTAAATCTGAACCATTTTTTCCTGGAACTGATCCTTTTACTGCTATAACCGAATTTTCATTATCAATGAATTCGATTTCTAAATTTCTAACTGTCTTATTATCTACTCCTAGATGCCCAGCCATTTTTTTACCTTTAAAAGTTTTACCTGGATCTTGTCTTTGACCGGTAGAACCATGAGATCTATGTGAAACAGAAACACCGTGAGATGCTTCGAGTCCTCTAAAATTCCATCTTTTCATAACACCAGCAAAACCTTTTCCTGAAGTTGTTCCTCTAACAGCAATTTTATCGCCCTCTTTAAAAAATTTTGAAATCTCTATTGAATCTCCAACATTGATTTCAGTTGTTTTTTTAATTTTTGAACAACGAATTTTTTTATATACAGGAATTTGTTTTTTATTAAACAAACCTATAACTGATTTACTAATTTTTTTAAGATTATCAGTCTTTATAAAAGCAAGTGACACAGGATTATGCTCTTCTTTAGTGTTATCTAATTCAATAACTCTATTGTCGTGCAGTTTAATCATAGTAACAGCCACAGAACTCCCATTGTTTTTATAGACGTGGGTCATTCCAATTTTTTTAGCAAGTAATTCCAACATTTAATCCTCTAATTTTTATTTTCGTTTAGTGCAATTTTGATATTAACACCAGCGGAAAGGTTTAGTTTCATTAGTGCGTCTACGGTTTGCGTTGTTGGTGAAATTATTAATAATCTTTTTGAAGATCTTATTTCGAATTGTTCTCTTGAGTCTTTGTCAACATGTGGTCCACGCAAAACGCAGAACTTTTGAATTTTAGTAGGAAGAGGAATTGGGCCTTTAATAGCGGCACCTGTTCTTCTAACTGTTCCGATAATCTCATTCATCGCTTTATTCAAAACGAAATGATCAAAGGATTCAAGTGTTATTTTAATACTTTCTTTGTTTTTCATAATTTCTGATTTACTAGCTAAATTCTTACTTAATAATTTTACTTACAACTCCGGCTCCAACGGTTCTGCCACCTTCACGGATAGCGAAACGAAGACCTTCTTCCATGGCGATTGGAGCGATAAGTTCAACTGTGAGTTTAGTATTATCTCCGGGCATAACCATTTCAACGCCTTCTTGTAAAGTTACTGAACCAGTAACGTCTGTTGTTCTGAAGTAGAATTGTGGACGATAGTTTTTAAAGAATGGAGTATGACGACCACCTTCATCTTTGCTTAAGATATAAACTTCAGCTTCAAAATGAGTATGTGGATTGATAGTACCTGGTTTACAAAGAACTTGACCTCTTTCAACATCTTCTTTTTTAGTACCACGAAGAAGAACACCGGCGTTATCACCAGCGCGACCTTCATCAAGAAGTTTTCTAAACATTTCGATACCAGTACAAGTAGTTTTTTGGGTAGCTCTGATACCGACGATTTCGATCTCTTCGTTAACTTTAACAATACCTCTTTCGATTCTTCCAGTAACAACTGTACCACGACCAGAGATTGAGAACACATCTTCGATTGGCATCAAGAATGGTTGATCAACTGGACGTTTTGGTTCTGGGATATGAGCATCAACTGCATCCATTAAAGCTTGGATTGATGGCTCACCAAGTTCTGAAGTATCACCTTCTAAACCTTTTAAGGCAGAACCTTTAATGATTGGGATTGTATCACCTGGGAAATCATATTTGCATAATAATTCTCTAACTTCCATTTCGACTAGATCAAGAAGTTCTTTATCTTCAACCATGTCAACTTTATTCAAGAAAACTACGATTGCAGGAACGCCAACTTGTTTAGCAAGAAGAATATGTTCACGAGTTTGTGGCATTGGACCATCAGCAGCAGAAACTACAAGAATTGCGCCATCCATTTGAGCGGCACCAGTGATCATGTTTTTTACATAATCAGCGTGTCCTGGACAATCTACGTGAGCATAGTGACGAGCAGCAGTTTCATATTCGACGTGAGCAGTGTTGATTGTAATACCACGCTCTTTTTCTTCTGGAGCAGCATCGATTTGATCATAAGCTTTTTTTTCTGCTAAACCTTGTTTGGAAAGATAGTTTGTGATTGCAGCGGTTAAAGTTGTTTTACCGTGATCTACGTGACCGATGGTTCCGATATTAACATGCGGTTTAGTACGTTTAAAGGTTTGTTTAGACATAAATTAATTATTTAAAAATTGATAAATATAATTCTTTGAGATTCTAGTGCTGTTCTAAAAAATAACCAAAGCTACAGAATTAAGATTCAATGAAACAAATCTTTAATCCATTTTGATTTTAATCTCACAAATTTATTGTTTAAAGAAATAAAATGCAAATGTTTTAAGTGCTCATTTTAAAATCTTTCCTTTAAAAACTTAACAATTATCAAAATTCTAAAAAATTTATTTTAGTAATTGACAATTTTTATAAAAAAAATGTAATCTGATAAGGAATTTTAATTTATAACACAATCTTCTATTTTCATGAAAGTATATTATGACCGCGATGCTGATTTAAGCATCATACAAAATAAAAAAATTGCTGTAATTGGCTATGGCTCACAAGCTCATGCTCACGCTCAAAACCTTCGCGATAGCGGAGTGAAAGAAGTCAAAATCGCTCTTCGCGAAAATTCTCCATCAATTGCCAAAGCTAAAAATGCTAATTTTGATGTTTTGACAAATGTTGAAGCCGCTAAATGGGCTGATTTATTGATGGTTCTTACTCCCGACGAACTTCAAGCCGAGCTTTATTCAAATGATTTACAAAATAACATGAAACAAGGCGCCAGCCTTGCTTTTGCTCATGGTTTAAATATTCATTTTGGATTAATCAAACCGCGCGTTGATCTTGATGTTTTTATGATCGCTCCAAAAGGTCCCGGACACACAGTTCGTGGCGAATATGTTAAAGGCGGTGGCGTTCCATGTTTAGTTGCCGTAGCTCAAAATACTTCTGGTAAAGCGCTTGAAATCGCCCTCTCCTACGCTTCTGCGGTTGGTGGTGGTCGCTCGGGCGTTATTGAAACTACATTCAAAGAAGAATGTGAAACTGATTTATTTGGCGAACAAGCTGTTTTATGCGGAGGCGTTACAGCCTTAATTCAAGCTGGCTTTGAGACTTTAACCGAAGCCGGATACGCTCCTGAAATGGCTTATTTTGAATGTTTGCATGAAATGAAACTTATCGTTGATTTACTTTACGAAGGTGGAATTGCCAATATGCGTTATTCAATTTCTAATACCGCTGAATATGGCGACTTAACGAGAGGCCCAAGAATTATCACCTCAGAAACTAAAGCTGAAATGAAGAAAATTTTGCAAGAAATTCAATCAGGCAAATTCGTTGAAGAATTTATGAACGAAAATAAAACTGGTAAAAAACATTTTGATGAATTGCGCAACAAAGGCAAAGCTCATTCAATTGAAGATACCGGCGAGAAACTTCGCGCCATGATGCCTTGGATTGGCAAAAATAAATTAGTTGATAAAAATAAAAACTAAATTTATACCATTTATAAGTATTAGGCCTCTAGCTCTTTCACCTTGAAGGGCTAGCCCTACATTTTACAAAAAACTCACAAGTCATCTCGCGGTTAAAGCTCCCCCCTTGAGGGGGAGCGGGCGATAAAATCGCAACGGTAGTTAAATTTGTGGAGACGTGGGGGGTCATAAAGCTTGATTTATATGGGTTCTAAAAAGATCTAAAAAGCTTTAAAAAAAATTATTACAAAAAAGACGATTTCTTGATTTCACTTTTAAACTAAAAAATATTCTAATTTTTCTTAAAAAAACCATCTGAAAATAAAAAAACAACCTAAAAAATCATCGATTTTTGTTAAAAAAATTTATAAATTTGTGGATTAAAATTAAAATCAAGAAATCGTCTTTTTTGGAATTTTTTCATTTCAATTTTTTACATAATCTCAAGGCCATTCTTGCTATTAGTTTTTGACCCCCCACGATTCTAGAAACTTAACTACCGTTAAGTTTCTAGAATCTGCTCCCCCTCAAGGGGGGAGCTAAAGCCCGTAAGCTTTACGAGTATTTTTAAAAATGTAGGGGCGTAAGCTTTGCGGGAGGGGTTAAAACTTATTTAAGTTTTTCTAATTTTAATCTTTATATCTCATAAAATACAAAAATTTTATCACTAGATTCAATTGAATTTTTAGAAATTTTCTTAACATTATTTTCAAAATCTACTAATTTTATTTTAGTTTCAATTTTTTCAAAAATATTTCTTTGAATCCAGATTCCCGTAAAACCTTCTTTTCTAACTTCTTTTACAAAATCTTGGAATTTTAGGTCAACTACTTCTCTTTGCCACAAATGTGATTTACGATATTTCGGAGTAGGATAGGAAAACTTTAGCTCCTTACCAAATATGTAACCAATTGAAGATTGATAATCATCATATCTCACTTCTGGAAAACCCTTGACTGGCATTATAAAAATCTTGGATCCAACCGGAATAGATTGCTCAATATTTTCAACAAAAGCTTTATGACTTTCATAATTTTTTTTGTAATTAGCAAAATTCTTTGAAATCTTTGTTGGACCGCCAATAGCGTCAATTAAAGCTAAAGAGCAAATTATTATTATAAAAATCTTTGTAAAAATAGTTTTTTTAAATATTTTTTTCTGCGAAATTAATTGATCAAAAATAATACCAAAAAAAGTTAAGGCTAGAAAAATAAAAATTACATTTAGTCTTGCGGTGGCGCGAATTTGTGAAAAATAATAATGCAAAAACAAATAAAAACCCCCCGAACAAAAAAATACAATCATCAATAGATTAAGGCTAGCCAAAACACTTAAAACATAATATTTTTCTTTGGTAAATTCTAGACCATAAAATCTATATTTTAGATCATTTTTATGAATTAAAAATAATGAACTTAAAGAAAAAATTAATAGTGAGCAAAAACCTATCGAAGCAAACAAGCCAAGCCGATGAAAAGCTTTTTCACCGCCGTAGGTAAAAAAAGCTTGCTTAAATTGAACCGCAAATTCACCAAAAGATTTAAATACATGATCTTCGATTGGAAGCATTAATGGAGCAATCGCCATTTCATGAAAAACACTCTGGATGGAATCTCTAGATGCCGATTGAATAAAGCCATTTTCGATCCAAAAAATTAACGCTGAAGAATTTATTAGAATTGCGATCAAAACAAAAATAAATAAAGAGCTTATTATCGAGAGTAATAATTGATAAGACTTTGTATTGCCTATAAAAAAAATAAAACCCGACATTGCTAACAAAATTATACAAGCATAGCCATAATAAGCACTTGATACTGAAGCAAAAAAACTTATTATAAGCGAATAATAAAAATATTTATTTGGCGATATTTTTGTTAAGCCATTTTCGTCAGTTTTAATAAAAACTAATTTACCTTCGATAACCCAAAAACTCATCAATATCGCAAATGGAATAATAAAATAATTTCCAACCGAAATAATTCCAAGATAAGCAATTCTATTATGAGTAATTGAAAATAAAACCGCCAACAGAACTGCGTTAAATTTTGATATTCCAATTTTTCTAAAAACAAAATTGGCGGAAATAGTTATTAGAAATATCGAAAAAAAGAAATAACAATAAAAAGTGATAAATGGACTTTTTGAAAATAAAGCAAAAAATCTTATTATCAAAAATGAAAAAAAACTATTATTCCAAGGTCGATCGGAAAAACAATTGGTGTCAATGTGCGGATAGCCAACATATTGCGAACAATAAGTAAGACCCTCTTTAGTTATTAATTTTGCAATCGACATTTCAAGAATGAAGTCCCAAGAGCCGAAGAAAATTGATTCATCATATTTAAAAATATTCAAATCAAGATAAAAAAATAAGATAAAAAAAGCGATTATTGGGGCAATTAAATAATAGGATAAAATATTAAAATAATTCTTCATAATTCTTGAAAATAAATTTGCATAAAGATAGCATTTAAAAGTTATAAACCATTATGATGATTTTACATTTTAAATTAAACAAACTATTGATTAAAAGTTTAAAAAGATAACCAACAAAACTAGTAGTTCTAAATTTTGATTAATTAAATTTAGATAATTAAAAAAATAATGCAAAAAAAAATTTATGATGAGGAATATTTCAATTATTATTTTATCAGCTGGCAAGGGCACTCGCATGAAATCAAATTTGCCAAAAGTTATGCACAAAGTGGCGGGAAGGGAGATGTTGAATATGGTTATCGATGAAGCCAAAAAATTAAATCCACAAAATATTACTTTGGTTGTTTCGTCAGAAATGGAAACTTTTTACGACCAAATTAAAAATGAACATAAAAATCAGCAAATTGATTTCGTTATTCAAAATGAGCGCAAAGGCACGGGTCATGCCGTTTCTTGCGCCACGACAACTTTTAACGATAACAAGAAATTACACAAAAAAGTTTTGATTCTTTATGGCGATACTCCGCTCATTTCTCATCAAACTCTTGAAAAAATGTTGCAAAAAATCGATGATTTTTCTTTGTGTATTTTAGGTTTTGAAGATGAAGAAGAAAATGCTTATGGGCGCTTAGTTATCAACGATTTTGGACATCTCGAAAAAATTGTTGAATTTAAAGATGCCAATGAAATTGAAAAAAAAATTGCCCTTTGCAATTCTGGCGTAATTGCTGTTGATGGCGATGCCCTGCCCCATCTTTTAACTCAAATCAAAGATAACAATTCCGCTCAAGAATTTTACTTAACCGACATTGTTGCCATCGCTAATAATCAAGGCTTGAAATGTACTTTTATCAAAACAAATATAGCTGAAGTTTTGGGAGTAAATTCTCGCATTGAACTCGCTAATGTTGAAAAAATAAAACAACAACAAATTCGTCAAAAAATGATGGAAAATGGCGTCACTCTAATTTCGCCAAAAAGCGTTTATTTTAATTTTGACACCAAGATTGCCCAAGATGTAATAATTTATCCCAATGTTTTTTTTGGTAGCGAGGTTGTTATTGAAAGTGGCGTCGAAATTAAATCTTTTTGCCATATCGAAGGTGCAAAAATTCAAAAAAATGCCAAAATTGGCCCCTTCGCGCGCCTTCGTCCTCAAAGTGAAATCGCCGAAAATGTTCATATCGGCAATTTTGTTGAAATTAAAAAATCGCAAATCGCCAAAAATTCTAAAATTAATCATTTAAGTTATATTGGCGATAGTGAAATTGGCGAAAACACCAACATCGGCGCCGGGACAATAACTTGCAATTACGACGGATTCAATAAATTTAAAACTAAAATTGGCGACAATGTTTTTATAGGCTCCAATAGCGCTATAGTTGCTCCCGTTGAAATTAAAAATGGCGCGATTATTGGCGCTGGAAGCGTGATTACCAAAAATGTCGAGAGCGATGATTTGGCGGTTTCCAGAACTTCTCAAACCAATCTAACTGGTGGTGCCACAAAATTTCGTAAATCCAAATCCGTTAAAAAAAATGATTAAAAAATCATTCTTCGTAACATTTTTTGCCTTCCTTTTATTTTCTCAGAATGTTTTTGCCACGCAACAAATTCAAGAAGTAAATTATTATGCATCATTGCGCTCAAATGAGACCAATATTCGTTCGGGTCCGGGCTCCAATTATCCAGTCAAATTTACCTTTAAATTACGCAATCTTCCCGTAAAAATCGTCAGCGAATACGATAATTGGTACGAAATTGAAGATCACGAAAAAAGTCGCGGTTGGGTTGCACAAAACTTAATTACAAAAAAGCGCCATTTGATGACTTTTAGCAAAAAAAATATCGTCGATATGTATGCCAAAAAAGACACTAATTCTAAAATTATTTTTCATTTAGAAAATTATGTAATTGGTGAATATTTAAAATGCGAAGATTTGTGGTGTGCATTGAAAATCAACGACAAGAAAGGTTGGGTTTTGTCTTCGGATATATACGGCGCCGACAATTTTGAAATTTAAATTTATAAAAATGAAAAAAATATTTTGCTTAATTTTTATTTTATCAACATTCAATTGTTCAAATTCAAAATATTTTTATAAAAATCTTGCAAATAACGATGATTGGAATGGCGATGGCTATGTTGGATTTAGCGAATATAAAAGCGTTATCGGCGAAAAATACATGATCTCAACTTCCGAAAAACTCGCTTCTGAAGCCGGCGCTGAAATATTAAAAAATGGCGGTAGCGCTATTGATGCAGTAATTTCCGCTCAAATGGTTTTGAATGTTGTCGAACCTCATTCTTCGGGAATTGGCGGTGGCTTATTTCTACTTTATCACGACAAAAAATCTAAGAAAAATATTTATTTTAATGGTCGTGAAACCTCTCCTATCAACAGTTTTCCAGAAATGTTTCTTGACAATGAAGGTAATCCACAAAAATTTTTAGATGTAGTCGGCACGGGTCTTTCAGTTGCAACTCCGGGAGCGCTTCATGCTTTAAAAAATGCCCATCTAAAATATGGTAAAATTAAATGGCAAAAACTTTTTTTACCCGCCATTAAGATTGCTCGCGAAGGTTACCCTCTTACCAAAAAAATGTATGTAAATTTAAAATCGGTCAAACATTTATCAACCTCCGACGGCATGAAAATTTATTTCGATCACAAAGGAAATCCTAAAAAAGTTGGCACCATAATTCGCAATTATCAACTCGCTAAAACTCTTGAAATCATTGCTAATGAAGGCATAAAACCTTTTTATGAAGGACAAATTGCCGACAATATCGAATTCGCTGTTAAAACTAACAAGAAAAATGCGGGATATTTAACCAAAAAAGATTTAAAAAATTATCGTTCTTCGACGGGAAATTTATTGTGCGGAACTTATCGTAAAAAATATAAAATTTGCTCAATGCCGATGCCAAGTTCGGGAGGCGTTACCATTCTTCAAACCTTGGGAATGCTTGAAAATTTTGATTTAAAATCCCTTGGCATTAATTCGAAAGAAGCGGTGCATGTAATTGCTGAAGCAACTAAACTCGCTTATGCGGATCGCAATCAATATTTGGCAGACGCCAAAAATGTTCCCATCAAAGAAATGCTCGATAAAAATTATTTACAAATGCGCGCCAAAATTATCGATCCAAACCACGCCAATAAAAATGTTCGCGCCGGAGATTTTAAAACCGCTAAAAAAGTTTTTTATAAAACCATCGAAAAGCCTTCAACGACTCATTTATCTATTGTGGATAAATATGGTAATGCAGTTTCTATGACGAGTAGCATCGAATATCCATTCGGCTCCACGATTGCCGTTGATGGCTTCATTTTAAATAATCAAATGACTGATTTTTCCTTTGTACCTAAAATTAATAATGAATTGGTGGCAAATCGCGTTGAACCTTTAAAACAACCAAGAAGTTCAATGTCTCCAACCTTTGTTTTCGATGAAAAAAATAATTTAATAATGGTTTTGGGTTCGCCAAACGGCCCAAGAATTATTCAACATGTCTTAAAAACTTTGATCGCAACTTTGGATTGGAACCTTGATGTTCAAGAGGCGGTATCGCTTCCGAACTTCATTGCTTTAAACAATTTTGTAGAATTAGAAAATGGCACCGATATAACTTCTTTAAAAAAACCTTTGCAAAAATTAGGACATAAGGTAAAAATCACTAATATAACCAGCGCTATACAGGCAATAAAAATTGTCGATAAAAAGCTTTATGGCGCCGCCGACCCTAGAAGAAACGGGGTCGCAATTGGAAATTAAAATTATTTATTTAAAATTTATGAAATTATTTATTTGTTTTTTGTCACTACTCTCTTTTGTTGTCTCTGAAGGCTTCGCCAAAGAGATTGATTTAAAAAATAAAATCAAAAACACTGATTTAAACACTAAAAAAACTGATTCGCGCGAAACTATTCAAGAAATCGATTTTAAAAAATTATTTTCCGATGCCGAAAATTATTTCAACTCCGCCAAAGCTTGGAAAAAATTAAAATGCACTCCGAAGAGCGGTTTTATTTGCACCAAACATGAATGTAAAAAACGCGACATAAAATCTTTTTTAATTTTAGATAAAGAAAATAAAATTATTAAAAGATGCGAAAAAGAAAATAATTGCGAAAGATTTAAAGCGCAATTTGCACAAACTGGGGTTTATTTCAATGTTCAAACTTCTGGGCCAGTTGGCACTTTAATTCGCATTCTTGGCGATAGTCGCTTCAAAGAAATTTCTACCGTTGGCCTTGATGCCTACATCGTCAACGGCAATTGCGAAGTTATTTTGCAAGACCAATATAGCGAAGAAGGTGACGATAAAATTGAAGAATAATGAATTATCAGCATTATTTTCATGTCGGAAATTTTGCTGATATTTTCAAGCATAGTATTTTATGTTTTTGCTTAGAAAAACTCCATGAAAAACCCAACTCTTTCCTAGCAATCGACACCCATTCATCTTCGGCAAAATATTCAATTTTTGACGAAAAAATTTCCAAAACTAACGAATTTAACGAAGGCTTACGAAAAATTTTAGATCAAAATAATTTTCAAGAAATTTTACCATTAAAATTTCTTGAAATTTTAGCCAAAATTAATGTTTGTGAAATTCAAGAATTACCTTCGAAACTCAAATATTACGCGGGTTCGCCCTTAATTATAAAAAATTTTTTGCGCTATGATGATAAAGCAATTTTTGCCGAAAATAATTACCCAGTTTTTCAAGAATTGCGTAAAAATTTTGTTGGCAATAAAAAAATTTTATGCCTTCAAGAAAATGGTTTTGATCTTTTAAAATCCAAACTCCCCGCTTTAGAAAAACGCGCTCTTATTTTAATCGATCCCGCTTACGAAAAAAACCATAATTTAATTTCAAATGATTACCAAGATGCACTAAATTCCTTACAAGATGGTCAGCGTCGATTTGCCAACGGAATTTACTTATTATGGCATCCAATCATTGAAGGCGACGAAAGAAATTTAACAAATTTTTATCAAAAAATTGCCGAATTAAAATTTGAAAAAATTACTCATGTCGTTTGTGATATTGGCAATAATTCGGAATTTACAAAAAAAATGCATGCTTGCGGGATGTTTATTTTCAATATGCCGTGGCAGGTTGACGAAAAAATAAATTTATATTTTCCAAAAATTTTAAAAGCTTTAAAAAATTCCGAAGAAAGTTTTTTTTCACTGAAAAATATTCGGTGAATTATTTTAAATTTAATTAAATCGCATCATCTAAAAGTCGGTGCGGTGACATATTTTTAGCGAATTAATTTTATTTTAATTCCCAGATTTAATTTACTCCAAGCCTTGTCAGCCGTTAGCACGGGAATGTTTTTATATTTAGCAAGAGCTAGGCACGCTCTGTCGCCCAAAGATAAACCGTAATCTTTGGTAACGCTTATAAATGAACCTGCAATAATCGCTTGCTCAATATTAAAATCTTCAACGCAATCAAAAGTGTCCGTTAAAAACTTAATCATCTCTTCTTGTTTTTGAGTTTTTTTAGATAAAAAAGACACAACTTCACAAAAATTTACACTTGATACAACCGCATTCTCAAGGTTTTTAGCAACAATTTCATGACCGCTTTCCATTTTAAGCAAAGCCAATATTGCGGAGGCATCAAAAACTATTTTAGTCATTAAATCTCCTCTTTTCTACGCATTTCAAAAAGCTTTTCAACAAAACTCCCTGATTTGTTTTTAAAAAGCTCTTGAAGCTTTTGCAAAGATTGTCGCGGGCTATGAATTATTATTTCATTGTCGGGCGAAAGCCTTAAAATCAGCTCATCGCCGGATTTTATGTTCAACTCTTTTCTGAAAATAGCGGGGATTATAATTCTGCCATTTTCGCTAACGATAACATTTTGTTCAATCATAATATTTGTGACTCCTGTTGAAGTTTATGACTTTAATTTGAAAAAAAGTCAGATTTTATAAAAAGTAACTTATTAAATAAAAAAGTCAATATATAAAAATAGCAGGATTTAAAATATTTGATTTTTTGCTACTTAAAAAGTGATTTAACAATTAGCGAAGGAAGGCCAACAATTGCGACCGCTGTTGAAGATGCTAAGGCAATGATTACGGGGTTTGAAAGCCTATTTGATGCATCGTTAATGTGCCAAAGATAATCAAAAGTAATAATGCCGATAAGCCAAAATAAATAGGCAATTAAAATCCATACCGACCAATGTAAAATCCGCGGTTTATATTTTTTTTCAAACTCAAAATCATGTTTGGCTCGATCAAAATCATTTTCGGCTTTTTTAAAATTTAATTGCTCTAGTTCTTGGCTAAAATTTTGTTGCCCTTGGTTCAAAGGGCTTTTTGTCATCATCTTTTGCTCAGAGAAATTAATTTTTTTTAGCTTTCCGTTATCGGCAAAATCAACTTTTTTTTCTTCAATATTTTTTAAATTTTTTTGCGGATCGTAATATTGATCTAAGATTTGCGATAGCTGTTCTGTAATGCTCATGATGCTTGCTCATTTTTATTTTTTTCACGCTCAATAAATTTTTCTATCGCTTCAATCGAGCGTTTTTTGATTAATTCATCATCAAGTTGCGCATTTTTGCCATTACCAAAATAGGCTTGGTGCCAAGGACTACCCTCTTCGTGAGTAATTTTGCTCAAAGAAATTCCGTCGAATTTTTTATAATTAATCCACACCGCATCTAAAACTCTATTGACCTTAATATCATCGGGTTCAACATGCGGAATGTTTGTTGCCTTAGATGTCGCGGAATCTTCTTGGTAAATTGCACAACGAAAATCTTTGTCGAGATTATTTTTATCATTAAATGGAAATGCGCGAATTTCATGGTATAATGAAGCAATTACGGGACCGTAATTCCACGCCAAAATTGGCTCATTAAAAAGCTTTGTTTCATTAATCGCTAAATTCCAGCCATAAGCGATATAAACCAATTTAAGAAGCTTCATCGGATCAAGATTGATGTGGTCTTCTAGCGATTTGACAATAAAAAAATTGGCGATGTGAGCTGGAGTATAATTAATATTTTTGCTCGGAATTTTATTTTCTAAATTATGCATAATTAGTTGATTTTTTGGGTGTTAATTCGGTATAAAAACTTAAATTATTTAGTAATTTTATAAATTATTTTTTTAAATATCAATCATCGAAATTTCTAAAAAAATAAGAAAAATATTTTATGATTTTTAGTTTAAAATGCAAAAGAAATCAAGCAAGCAATCGCTAAAATCAAGCTTATATAAAGAATTTTTATAAAATTTTTATTTTGTAACGAGAAAAGTTTTTTGTTCTCTTCGTCAATTTTTTCTGCACTAAAATTTTGATTTTCTTGATTTTTATTAACCTCGACAAACTCACCTTCGATAATTTTTTCTTCATTTTTCGATTGTGAATTATTATTTTTAGCACAATAATTTTTACGAAAAATGCGATTTATTATTTTTTTTACAAATAAATGCCAAATCGTATAAAGCAAAATTGGTGTAATCGCTGGCCAGATTTTGAGTAAAATTTTGATTAACATATTAATTAAAAATTATGATTTTTTTCCCCGCCATTGATTTAAAAGACGGCAAATGTGTTCGCTTATTCAAAGGCGATATGAACCAAGCCACTATATTCAATAACAATCCTGCAAGTCAAGCATTAGAATTTGAAAAGTTAGGTTTTAAATTTTTACACTTAGTCGACCTAGACGGCGCAATCGCTGGCAAAATTATTAACAAATCTTCAATTCAAGAAATTTTAGAAACAATAAAAATACCCGTTCAACTTGGTGGCGGAATTCGCACTTTAAACGATATTGAGCAAGCTTTGGCTTTGGGCGTAAACCGCATCATTCTTGGCACCGTAGCCCTTACTAATCCTAATTTAGTTATCGAGGCTTGTAAAAAATTTCAAGGAAAAATTGTGATTGGCATTGACGCCAAAAACGGCTTGGTTGCAACTCAGGGCTGGGTCGA
This sequence comes from Rickettsia typhi, assembly GCA_945890035.1. Lineage (GTDB taxonomy): Bacteria > Pseudomonadota > Alphaproteobacteria > Rickettsiales > UBA1997 > CAILUF01. The sequence goes on along the minus strand of CAMDCJ010000005.1, from coordinate 12,732 downwards.
AGATTCTAAAATTTCAGCCATCGAACTCGGTAAAAGACTCGAATATTGCGGAGCTAGCGCCATAATTTATACCGATATTTCACGCGATGGAACGCTTTCGGGCTTTGATTTTGAAGGCACCAAAAAACTCGCGCAAAATCTTTTAATTCCGATTATTGCTTCGGGTGGGGTCTCTTCAAATGACGATGTCATTAAGGTTAACCAACTAAAAAAAGATGGGGTAGTTGGCGCAATTGTAGGGCGCGCGCTCTACGAAAAGAAAATTTCGGTTGAGAAATTACTTCACGCAAAATAAACAATCAATTAGTTAAAATTTACTAAATAAAAATTATTTTTTTACGAACAAAAAATATCCTCTTGAAATTTAGTTAAAAATGGCGATTATACTAAAATTTATTATACCGAATTTATTTCATAAAATTATAAATTTTACAAAATGCGCTATCTAGCTTTAACTGAAAATGATCGTAACTCAATGCTTGCCGAAATCGGCGTTTCTAGTGTTAACGACCTTTACGATGCCGTTGAAAATCAATTTTTATTAAAAAATCCCATCACTGGTTTACCTCTTCACCAAGGTGAAATCGAAGTGGAAAAAATCTTACAAGAATTCGCCAAAAAAAATCGCCCCGCTTCTTCAGGTCCTTTTTTCTTAGGAGCTGGATGCTACAAACATCATATTCCATCTGCGGTTGATCATTTAATTCAACGCTCGGAATTTTTAACTTCTTACACACCTTATCAACCAGAAATTGCGCAAGGTACTTTGACGGTGATTTTTCAATTTCAATCAATCATTTCTTTGCTTACGGGCATGCAGGTTGCGAACGCTTCAATGTATGATGGCGCAACCTCTTTAGCCGAAAGTTGTTTGATGGCACTGCGCATCAAATCTGGTAAAAAAAATATTGCTAAATATAACGATGTTAACCCCGATTATCTCGATGTCTGTAAGACTTTCCTCGATTTAAATTCAGCAAAATTGCAAGATAAAATTGACGAAGATTGCGCTGGCGTTGTGGTGCAATATCCAGATTTTTACGGCAATATTCCTAATCTCGCCGAAGTTCGCAAAAAATGCGATGAGGTCGGCGCTTTAATGATTGTCGTGGTGAGTGAAATTTTATCTTTAGGACTTCTTGAAGCTCCCGCGCAAGCTGATATCGTTGTCGGCGAAGCCTCTTCGCTTGGCGTTGGTTTAAATTTTGGCGGTCCACTTTTAGGATTTTTCTCTTGTAAAAAAGAATTCGTGCGCCAAATGCCTGGAAGAATTTGCGGAGCCACCATTGACGCCGACGGCAAATTAGGTTTTGTTTTAACATTAAACGCTCGCGAGCAACATATTCGTCGCGAAAAGGCCACTTCAAATATTTGTTCGAACCAAGGTTTATGCGCCACCGCTTTCACAATCCACACTTCACTTTTAGGCGAAATTGGTTATAAAAAATTAGCTTTGATTAATCATCAAAAAGCTTGCGAAGCTTACGAAATCTTAAGCAAAATCAAAGGTGTAAAAGTTTTAAACGAAAATTTCTTCAATGAATTTACGATAGAATTTTCTAAAAATGCTCACGAAGTTAATCAAAAACTTTTGGCGAAAAATATTATCGGCGGATATTGCGTTGATAACAAAATGATTTTGGCTTTCAGTGAATTAACTAGCGAAGAAGATATTAAACTTTTAGCGAAAAATTTAAGCGAAATTTTGAATTAAAAAAATAAAATATAACAAAATATAAAAATATGCAAAATTTTATTCCCGCACAAACTGGTTTGAATCATGAAACTGAACTGCTTATCAAGCAATCACGCGAGGGTGCGTGTGGCGTTGATTTGCCAAATGTCAAAGAATTCAAATTAAAAACTGGACAAAATTCTCGTGAAAAAATTGGCTTAGCTCAAGTTAATGAACCGCAAGTAATTCGCCATTTCGTGCGTTTATCGAATCAAAATTATTCGATTGATGCCGGATTTTATCCGCTTGGTTCTTGCACCATGAAACACAATCCGCGACTTAATGAAAAAATGGCGCGCCTTGCTGGATTCGCCGATATTCACCCTGCTCAAGATGAATCAACTGTTCAAGGCGCTTTAGAATTGATGTATAATTTACAAAATTGGCTTGGAACTTTAACGGGCTTAAAAGCTGTTTCACTTGCTCCAGCAGCGGGTGCGCAAGGTGAATTAGCAGGCATGTTGGTCATCAAAAAAGCTCATGAAGTTAAAGGGCAAGGTCATCGTAAAATCGTTTTAATTCCTGATTCAGCTCACGGTACCAACCCAGCAACGGCAGCGATGTGTGGCTTTGAAATTAAAGTTATTCCTTCTGATTCTGATGGCTTAGTTGATTTAGATTTATTCAAAAAATTAGTTGCTGAACATGGCACCAACATTGCAGGGACAATGATTACCAACCCTAACACTTGTGGAAAATTTGAAAAAAATATTATCGAAATTGCCGATTTAATTCACTCAGTTGGCGGTTATTTTTATTGCGATGGCGCTAATTACAACGCTATCGTCGGCAAAGTTCGTCCGGCAGATATTGGTGTCGATGTCATGCATTTTAATTTACATAAAACCTTCTCAACTCCTCATGGTGGCGGTGGTCCAGGTTCTGGTCCAATCGCCGTTCGTGAAGAATTAGCAGAATTTTTGCCCTCACCTCATGTTGAAAAAGTTGGCGATAAATATAAATTTGCTCGACCAAAAAACTCTTGTGGAAAAGTTAAAGGCTTTAACGGACAATTTGGCATGCATGTTCGCGCCCTTACCTACATGCTTTCTCATGGCGCCGATGGCTTACAAAAAGTCGCCGAAGATGCAGTAATTTCAGCGAATTATATTTTAGCAAAATTGAAAAATAATTTTCATGTCCCATTCCCTGGAAATTGTATGCATGAATGCTTGTTAACCGATAAAATTCAAAAAGCTAAAGGACTTTCGACGCTTGATATCGCTAAGGCTTTGATCGAATTTGGTATTCACCCAATGACGGTATTTTTCCCACTTGTGGTGCAAGGCGCAATGTTGATTGAACCTACAGAAACCGAGACTCGCGAGAGTATCGATAATTTCATAAACATCATGCTTTATATTTCTAAAGAAATCGAGGAAGATCGCGGTGATAAATTTCATCAATATCCTTTAAGCACACCTAGAAAAAGGCTTGATGATGTTCGCGCCGCGAAAACTCCAGTATTAACTTGGAGCGAACTTCAATAATTACTGGATTTTTTTTTGCTAATAAAATATAAGTAATAGAAATAATTCATAACAATTTCTATCACGATGTTTAAAAAAAATTCTACAAACAAAACTAAAAATTTGGCTTTTTCTTTAGTTGAATTGTCGATCGTATTCTTGGTTATCGCCATTTTAATAGTTGGCGCCAGCCAAGGATACGGCTTAGTAAAATCGGCACGAATTTCCAACGCGCGAAGTGTAACTGCAAAATCTCCAATTTCTCAAACGCCAGGGCTCCAAGCGTGGTATGAAACCACCTCAAAAGATTCTTTTGATCAATCTCAAGTTATAGATGGCGCGCAACTTACTAAATGGAAAGATATTAGTTCAGGCTCGATCCTAACTGGCACCAACCTTCTCGAGACAGTCGCCTCCCCTAATGTCACCTATTCTCAATCATCAATCAACAAACTTCCTGCAGTTAAATTCAGTGGCTCTGGCAAATTATCTCTCTTAGCTTTTACTCAGGCATATTCGGAAGCAACTATTTTCTTAGTAATCAAACTCAATTATGCTCCAGATGCTTCAAATTATAAAACAATTCTTGATGGCTCTTCTACCTCTAGCGATTTTTCTTTTTCGATAAAATCTGATAGGACTCAAGTCTATGCAGGCGGAACAATAGCTGGCGCCCAAACAAATTCAGTAACAAATAGTTTTTTTAATTCTGGCGAATTTGCCATTGCCATATATTTCAACGGAACCAGTTCTAAAGTTTTTTTAAACAACACCGAATCAATGCTCGGAGGAAGTGACTTCAATAGCGGATCCAATCAATTAGTGGGGCTAACTCTTGGCACAGATAAGTTAGGAAACTTAGGTTTTAACGGCTTTATTTCTGAAGTTGCAATTTTCAATCGCGCCATTAAATCAACCGAGCGCAAAGAAATCTTTAACTACTTTTCTAAAAAATATAAAATTAATATTACGGGAGTTTAGTTTTTATTTTTAAAAGCTTTAATCTTGATTTTATTTAAAAGTAAAAATATAATTATTAATCAAAATTATATTTTTAACATGACCAAAAAACTTAACCAAAACATTAAAAATAAATTCGATTTAATCAAGGTTGAAGGCCCCAGAAGTCATGATGGATTCGCCAAATATCTTCGTGAAATTCAAAAATTTCCACTCCTTACCCCAGAACAAGAATATGATTACGCCACTCGTTTTGCCGAGCAAAATGATAGCGAAGCCGGCAAAATACTTATTCAAAGCCATTTGCGCTTAGTTGTAAAAATCGCTAATAAATTTAAAAATTATGGCTTGCCGACCTCTGATTTAGTAGCCGAAGGCAATATGGGATTGATTCAGGCCTTGAAAAAATTTGAACCAAAAAAGGGCTTTCGTTTTTCAACTTATTCAATGTGGTGGATTCGCGCTTTTATTCAAGATTATGTTTTGCGCTCTTGGTCTTTAGTAAAAATCGGCACAACTTCGGCTCAAAAAAAATTGTTTTTTAATCTTGGAAAAATTAAAAAACGCCTCGGCGCTCACAATAATGAATTCGGACTTTCGCAAGAAAAAATTAAACATATTGCCGAGACTTTAAATGTTTCTTCGCAAGAAGTTGTAGATATGAATTCGCGCTTAACACAAAATGATTCTTCGCTGAATAATAAAATTGGCGAAGATGATGGCGACCTTGAATCTCTTGATTTAATCGCTGACAACCGCCCTAATCAAGAACAAACTTCAATTGAAAATCAACAAAGAGATCAACAAAGAAATTTATTTAAACAAGCTTTTGAAAAACTTAATACTCGCGAGCAAGAAATTATTTTTAAAAGACAACTTTCCGAAGATTCACAAACTCTTGAAGAGTTAAGTCAGCATTATAAAGTCTCGCGTGAAAGAATTAGACAAATCGAAGAAAGCGCCATGAAAAAATTAAAAAAAACCATAACCGAATTAATAAAATAAAAAAACATGTTTACAGGAATTATTACCCATTTAGCAACGCTTAAAAATCTAGAATTTAATGCCAAAAAAGATGCAATTTTAATTTTAGAAATTGAAAAAATTGCTGTGGATCGAAAACTCAAAATCGGCTGTTCGATTGCTTGTAACGGCATTTGCCTAACTTTAATTTCACAAAAAATCGTGAAAGAAAATTTACTTTTATCTTTTCAAGCATCGCAAGAAACTTGCAATAAAACTACTCTTAAAAATTGGCAAATTAATCAAAAAATTAATCTTGAATTTTCGATGCGATTAAATGATGAATTTGGGGGTCATTTAGTTTCAGGACATGTCGATAATATTTCAAAAATAATTTCTATAAAAAATATCAAAGAATCTTGGAAATTTGATTTTGAAATACCTAAAAATTTACAAAAATTTATTGCTCCAAAAGGTTCAGTAACAATTAACGGCACCTCTTTAACGATTAACGCCGTAAGTAAAAAAATATTTTCAATTAATATCATAAAACACACCATGGAAAATACTATTTTTCAACATTCCAAAGTCGGCGATTTGGTAAATTTAGAAATCGATTTAATCGCTCGCTATCTCTCTCAACTTATAAAAAATCATGGCTCAAAATAAAAATCTCGCCACTATTCAAGAAATAATAGACGATGCTAAAAATGGCAAAATGTTCATTTTGGTTGATGATGAAAATCGTGAAAATGAAGGCGATCTCATCATTCCCGCTGAAATGTGTGACGATAAAAAAATTAATTTTATGGCAAAATATGGTCGTGGATTAATTTGCTTGGCGCTCGACGAATCAAGGGTTAATCAACTTGAATTGCCGTTAATGTCTCTAAATAACGAATCGCGTCATCGCACTGCTTTTACCATTTCAATTGAAGCCAAAGAAGGCATCGCTACAGGCATTTCAGCGCAAGATCGCGCCACCACAATTCAAGTTGCCATCAACTCCGCCAAAGGCAAAGAATCGATCGTGAGTCCCGGACATATTTTTCCACTTAAAGCGCAAAATGGTGGCGTTCTTGTGCGCGCTGGACATACCGAGGCGTCAGTTGATATTGCTAAGCTCGCAGGTCTTAATCCGTCGGGAGTTATTTGCGAAATTATGAATGAAGACGGCACCATGGCGCGCCTTCCCGACCTTATAAAATTCGCCAAAAAACATGATTTAAAAATCGCCACAATCGCCGATTTAATTGAATATCGCCGTAAAAAAGAAAAAATTATTGAACTTATTTCCGAAAGAAAATTTCATAGTAAAAATTTTGGTGAATTTACTGCCAGAGTTTATCGAAGCAAAATAGATAATATTGAACATTTAGCTTTAATAAAAGGCACGATTGATCAAGAAAAACCAACCTTGGTGCGCATGCATCATCTCAATATTATTTCCGATTGCCTTGACGAAAACGATAATCCGCGAAGTGGTTCTTTGAGAAAAGCTCTAAATAAAATACACAAATTAAATAATGGCGTTATCGTAATTATTCGTCAACCTCACGAAAAAATTGAAGATTTATTTTTTGATAAATCTCCCGATTCTTTGCAAAATTTAAAAACTTTGCGTAATTATGGCACGGGCGCACAAATTCTTGCTGACTTAGGAATTAAAAATTTGATTCTATTAACTAATTCCAAAAAATCCGTAATTGGTCTTGATGCTTTTGAAATTAAAATTTGCGGTTATAAAAAAATATAAAATTATGAAAAAATTATTAATAATTTTGGCAAATTTCTTTTGCTTTATAAATTTAGCAAACGGCGCCGACCTTTACAAAATCGACCCAATGCACGCCAATGTTGTTTGGTCGGCAAATCACTTTGGATTTTCAAGTCCAAGTGGCAAATTTAGTGATGTCGAAGGTAAAATTATTGTCGATGAACGCAATCCACAAAATAGCTCGATTGAAGTCGTCATAAAAACCAATTCAATTAGCACCGCCTTTCCTAAATTCGACACTCACTTAAAAAGCGCAGATTTTTTTAATGTTGAAAAATTTCCAATCGCCATATTTAAAAGCACTAGCATAAGAGCATCTGGCTCTTCTAACGCAAAGGTCTATGGCTTATTAACCATTAAAGAAATTGCCAAACCTATCGTTCTTGATGTTAGAATTAATAAAATTGGCAAAAGCCCAGTTACTCAAAACAAAACCATTGGAATGACTGTTTCTGGAAAAATAAAGCGCTCATTATTTGGAATAAATTATGGCATTCCCGGAATTTCCGACGAGGTTAGTTTACAAATTGAATGCGAGGCAATTTATCAAGGCGCAAACACCGAATCTAACAATTCAGAATCAGGTTGGGAAATCATTGATAACAAAAGCAAACTTGAATTTGTTGCCACTCAAAATGGCTCTAAAGTAAGTGGTTCATTTAAAAAATTCAAAGGCAAAATAAATTTTGATCCAAATTTGCTCGAAAAAAATTCAGTCGAAATTGAAGTCGATACCAGCTCAATTGAAATTCCATTTTTAGAAGCTATGGAAACCGCTAAAAGCGTTGGCTGGCTTGCCACCGAGACTTATTCGAAAGCTATTTTCAAATCAAATAATTTTATCGCCATGCCTGGCAAAAATAATTTTTCAGCCAAAGGCATTTTGCAACTTAAAGGCAAAGAGGTTCCGATAAATCTAAATTTTAATCTTAAAGCAATTACTGATCGTTACGCCCACGCGATTGGGACTGTGGTTTTAAAAAGAACGGATTTTAATATTGGCGACAAAAATATTAACAAATCAAATGGCGTTCTTGATGAAGTCTTGGTTAATTTTGAAATCCAAGCGAAGAAAAATTAGTTTTTTTCAAATTTAAAATTTTCTCGATTGCCGAGGCTTTAGCGTAAGTTTCTTGAAGCTCAAGCTCGGCATCGGAATCAAAAGTTATCGCTCCGCCAACTTGATATTCAAAACAATTTTCTTTGACAATTAAAGTGCGAATAACCACCGCCAAATTTACTTCATTATCGCCCTTAAAATATCCAATTGCACCGCTATAAATTCCACGATTTATTTTTTCCAAATCACTCAAAACTTCCATGGTTTTTATTTTGGGAGCGCCCGTCATGGAACCCGCTGGGAAGCAAACTCGCACTGCATCAAAAATTGAAAATTTTTGAGAGATTTTACCGTGAATCTCCGAAGATAAATGATAAATTGTTTTATAAGTTGCGATGTTAAAAAGTTTTTTAACTTTAATGGTTAATGGCTCGCAAACCCTTGATAAATCATTGCGCACCAAATCAACAATCATTAAATTTTCAGCTTTTTCTTTTAAAGAATTTTTTAAATAATTTTTATTTTTCTGATCTTCTTGAGGAGTTTCTCCACGCTTTATCGTGCCTTTAATTGGACGCGAAAAAATATTATTATTTTTACCTTTTAAAAACAATTCTGGAGTTGAAGAAATTATAAAATTATCATCAAATCGCATAAAAGCTGAATAGTTAGCGGGGCTTTTCTTCGTAAGCTCGGTAAATAGTTTAAAATTTTCATTTTGCGAAACTTTTTTATTAAATTTTCCGAAAAATTTACGCGTTAAATTAGCTTGAAAAAAATCTCCAGCCGAGATCATTTCTTTTAAAGAATTTATCGAGGATTTATAAGATTCATCACTAAAATTTGAAGAAATTTTTTCTACTTTTGGAAGCTGTTGATTTTCATCTAAAAGTTTATACTCCAACAATTTATCTAAGAAAATTTTATCACTATAAAGAGCCACCAATTGTTGATTGTCATGGTTAAACTCCAATATTAAATCAAATTTACTAAAGAAAATTTGTTCAATATCAATAAAAGATTTTGAGGTTTTTGGCAAATTTTCAAATTGGCTTGAAAGCTCGTAGCTTAAGCCTCCAAACCAGATTTGATTAACATCTTTTTTAATAATTTTTTGCAATTCTTCGAAATCACTTCCGCGATATTTTTGGTTTTCAAAAATTGCAATGTAGGATTTTGAATTTGGCTTTTCTTGATGAAGAGCGGAATATAAAAAAACCCAATTTTTTTGATAATTTTGTGAAATTTTATGAGCAATTTCAAGTGGATTTTGCCATGAAATTTTGTGACGCTTCATGACATCTCTTGGCATTTTAGCTCTTCAAAATTTTTGTGAATTCTTCAATATCGAGACTTGCTTTTCCAACCAATAAACCATCAAGTCCTTTTATATTCAATATTTCACCTGAGTTGGCCGAATTAACCGAACCACCATAAATTAAGAAAAATTCTTCCACAAATTGCGCAACTTCATTTTCATAAACTTGACGAATAAACTTTACCATTTCTTCGATTTGCGAAACTTGCGCGGTGTCTCCAGTTCCAATCGCCCAGATCGGTTCGTAAGCAATCACAATTCTTGCGGTTTTTACTAATGGAATTGATTTTATAATTTGCTCTTTGACAAAATCAAAATGTTGCCCCTGATCACGAATTTCTTTCGATTCGCCAACGCAAATTATCGGCGTTATTTTATTTTTAAAAGCGCTCAAGGCTTTTTTTGCAATAATTTCATTAGTTTCTTGCTGATTTTTTCTGCGCTCCGAATGCCCGACTATAACATATTCACAATTAACTTCTTGTAAAAGTTTGGCGCTCACATCGCCAGTAAATTGACCCCCATCTTCAAATCCACAATCCTGTGCGCCAATTTTTAATGGACGCGCATCGTAGACATATCTAGAAATTTCTTCTGCATCAAAATCTTCAACGGCGCGACTTTCTTTGCTAGCAATAAATTCTAAAAAGTGAAAACCATCTTCAATAAGTTGAGTGTCGATATAATCAAGCAAAACGAATGGCGGACACAAAACCACATCAATAAATTTTTCATTTTTTAAATTATCAGAATATACCTTATAAAAACCCTCGATCCAATCATCGACCTCATCAAAGCCGTAATTCATTTTCCAGTTAGCTACAATTATTTTCATATTTTTTTAATAAATTTTCGATTTCTTTTCCCAAAATTTCATAACGCCAATTATTAACTTCGTCCTTGATTTTATTAACCTTAACTATGTTTTTAATTTGCGCAGAACTCAATAAAAACTGCTCTTTTATTTTGTATTTTTTGGCAATTTTTGCAATTAAAGACTTAATTTGATTCGCAATTTCTTTATGATTATCATTCATAAAAAAATCTTCGTTATTATCAAGAAAATTTTCATTAATTGTCAGCGCTTTTTTAATTTCCTCAACAAAAATATTTTTTAAATTAATTTTATTAAAATCAAAATCTTGAAAATTTTCAGCGATTTTTTCGACATCTTCATTTTTCAATAAATGCTCGCGCGGAACATTTTGTATTTGCGCAAATTTTTCTCGCAATAAAACTAGATTATTAAGTTTAGAAATTTGTTGCTTTGATTTACCGCGCGTTGAAAAGTGACGCATTAAATTTTTATTATTTTCATCTAATGATTTATTTATAAAATCCACCATTTCCTCCTTAAACCACTCAATTTGCTGGCGTTTTTTTAGAAATTCTAAAAAGTTTTCATAAATTTCATGTAAAAAAATTACATCAACCAAAGCATAATCAATTTGGCTACTATTTAATGGTCGATTTTGCCAATTGCTAATTTGCATATCTTTGCAAATTTCAATATTAAAAATTTCTTTAACCAAGCTCGAATATCCAACATTAAAATTTTTTTCACAAAAATTTGCCATCATTTGCGTATCGCAAATATTTTTTGGATAATTTTTAGAAATTTGATAAAAAATTTGTAAATCTTGCAAAGGCGAGTGTAAAATTTTAACGATTTTTGGATTATTAATTTTGTTGATAATATTAGTTAAATCAATGCTTTGTAAGGCATCGATAATCACAATAATTTTTGAGCCATCTAAATTTTTTAAAGCAACTTGAATGGTTGATAAGATTGGATAATAAGTGGTGCGCCTTGTAAATTCAGTATCCAAAGCAATGATTGAGTCGTCGGTGATTAAGTCTGAAAAATTATTCAAATCTTGCTGATTGGTAATTAAAGCAAAATCAAAAACAACATTGTGAATATTTTTTTTCTGAAACATAAAATTAATTTATTAAGGGCGGCTCGGATAAGCGGAACCAGGAGGATCTCCCACCCGCACTTGATGTCTACAAGGAACTTGTACTTGGCCCTCTAACTTCATGGCGTCTACCGGTTTCATGCTACCAGAAACAATATCACCCAGAGTCGGAGGAGCACCCGGAGAAGCTTTATTTTTCTTTGCTTCAATTTTAATTTCCGCACTCCTTCCTTGTACATTAGTGTGCGCTCCAGCCAATTTAATTGTTGCCTCATCAGCTTCGCCCCTTTTTAATTGCATAATTTTATTCACCACATCCTGCTTGTCTTCGTCGCCTTTTATTGCATCGCCTATTTGTTTCGCTCCACCTTTTAGCCCGTTCAATACATTTTTTATCTCTTGCACATCAAGCTTTGCTATGGATTTTAATAATAAATCTTTTCTTGATTTCTGATGGTCTGGATCTAGATCTAATTTGTCGGAATTTTCTCTGACTATTTTTGTTAATTCTTCTAAATCATCCTTATCTTGAAAATTCATAATCTTCAAGTATTTTGGGTCATCATATTTTTCTTCTTTATTATTCAGCAAATCAAATGCACTAACCTTGGCTTGATTGCCGTGGTCATCCTTATAAAATAAATTGAAATATTGTAAATCCTTTTTGAATTTATCATCTATTTGTTGATTTGGATTACTCCTAATATTTTGTAAAACTTTAAAATCAATGCGTTTCAAATTGGCCTTCGTCTCCAATTCAATAATCGAGCGAGCAGATTTCTCTATGCGCTCTTCACCCATTTTCATGAGTTCTGGCCCAAGTTTTTCAAGCATAGCGTCGCCTTCTTTGAGTTTTTTTGCAGCTTCTATATTAAGCTTAAATTCCTCGTTAAATCGAACAAGCAACAACGCAGTCGTAAATACAAAATTCGCCGAATCGCTTACCAGAGCCTCACCAGCAATTGCTGTAAAGGGCAATACCGCTTGACTCTTTGCTACATCAATAACAAATTGATTAAAATCATTCAAAACTGGAATTTTTGAAAGCTCTTTAGCAAAATCACCAAGATGCAAAATCTCATTTCCCTTAGCCATAAAGCCCATAACTTTTTCATTCTGAAGAACCGCCTTGACACCATCCTCAAAATTTGGAAGTTTAAACTCTTCAAATACATTTGCGGCAAACTCTAAAATATCCAGAATTCCCAAAAAAACAGCATAAGTCACAAATCTAAGTACCATGGCATTTAGATTTGCATCTTCAACTTCATTGGTATTTGCTTGAATAGCATTTTGAGTTTGCAGAGCTTTATTCTTTTCCTTTTGACGAGACTCTTCTTCTTCCTTGAGAATTTTTTGAAGCCACTCATCTTCTAATTTTTTATTTACATCCCATCGCAACAATTTATCTGCTATAAATTTTTTCATGTCCTCTTTCCGAGTCTCAGCATCTCTATCCTCTTCTTGTTCTTGGGATTCATTTTTTGATATATGCGTGTCCCGCGCAGAACATTTATTTAAATATCCTATC
>CAMDCJ010000004.1 GCA_945890035.1 Rickettsia typhi | reverse complement strand
TAAAAGTAGAAAATCAAACTAAAATTTTATCAGAAAATGTTAAAAATTTAAATGTTTCTAACGAAAATTTTGATGTTATTTTTCTCGATCCGCCTTACGACGAAGATTATCAAAAAATTGTAGAAAATCTTTTAGAAAAAAAATATTTAAATCCAAAAACGCTTTTGGTTGTTGAGTTCGAAGCAAAAAAATTCCAAAAATTTGAAATGTTTTTTAAAGAAAATTTTAAAATTATTGATGAAAGAAAATATGGAATAAGTTTTTTTGGATTTTATAACGCTATTTTCACTTAATTAAATTTACTTACGAAAGATTAGTAAGAATTTGATTAGCTTCATGTAAAATTTGGCAAAAATTTAGTAAGAATAAATTTTAAAATTTATTCTTCGTCAATTTTATTTAGGGTAAGATGAAGGTTACTTTTTTGTTCTTTTGAAACCTCTCCGATTATCTTTTTTCTAAGCTCGGCGGTGTGGTTTTCAATATGGTCAAGAATGTTAAGAATTTCAAGAACTTCTTGAGATAATTTTTGCGATTCTTCTTGAGGTTTTAGAATTTGATTTGAGATCATAATGAAAATTTTTTAATCAATAATATTTAGAATCGAATAATTTAACAATTCAAAATAATAGTCAAATAAATTTTTAAAATCGTATTTTTTTTTCTCAACAAACATCGCCAAAAGTAATTTTTTTTATTAAATTATTATCGGTTTTTAAAATTAAATTACCTGCTTTATCAATTTCTTGAAAAACACCCTCAATCTTTGATTTATCAAGGTTTATGATTATTTTAGAATGAAGATTATATGCATTTTTATGCCATAAATTTCTGATATTTTCAAAACCAAAATTTAACCAATTCTCATAAAGACTCTCAAATTCTTCTAAAAAAGTTTCTAATATTTTTAATGGAGAAATTTCACATAAAAATTCCTTCAAATTAGTTGCTGGAAAAAGTGTTTGAAGTGGGTTTGAATTAATATTTAAGCCTATTCCCAAAATTACAAATTCACAATTTTCGTTGGATATTTTGCTTTCAAGTAAAATGCCCGCAACTTTTTTTTGCTCAATTAATAAATCATTCGGCCATTTATTTTGAATCTTTGCCACGATTTTTTGGCTCTTAAAAGTTTTTTCAACCGCCATGTGCAATGCGCAAATCGCTACAAATGAAATTTGTGAAATTTTTTCAACGGCAATTTTTGGTTGTAAAACTAACGAAAAATATAAATTACCAATCGGCGATTCCCATTTTCTATCAATTCGTCCGCGACCTTTATTTTGCTTATCTGCAACAATGATTTCATTTGCAAAAATTTTTCTATTTTCCGCTAAAGAAAATGCCAAATTATTGGTGCTATCAAGTTCTTCAAATTGATGAATAAGATATTTTTTGAATTGATAATTTTGTGAATTTTTCATCGGGTAAAATACCATTTTTCATCGTTGGAAATTGCTTTGTTGAATCGATAATTTACTTCACAAAATTTTTTCAAATCTTGTGGATTAGAAACTTTATTTTTGACAATAAAATTGGTCATTAAACCTCGAGCTTTCTTGGAATTGATGCCAATTGTTTTAAAAATTCCATCCTTATTTTCTTGAAAAATAATTTCAATAATTTCTTTGTTAATTTTGCGAGAATTGATTGCCGAAAAATATTCTTGTGATGCTAAATTTATAATAATTTTTGAGTCATGTTTGTTAATTTCTTGGATAATTTTATCTTCCCAAAATTCATATAAATTTTTGATAAAAAAATCTAGGTTTTTAAAATTAGTACCCATTTCGAGGCGATACGGCTTTATTAGGTCGAGAGGCTTTAATAAGCCATATAAACCTGATAAAATTAAAATGTTTTTTTGTGCAAAATCATAATCCTTTTCGCAATAATTTTTTTTATCAATGCCATCGTAAACATCGCCATCAAAAGCTAAAATCGCTTGACGCTCAGGGTTTTTTTGAAAATTTTGAAAGCGTTCGTGATTTAATTCGCCAAGTTTTTTACTAATCGACATTAAATTTTCCAAATCATCAACCGAGAGTTTTTTTAAATTCTCAATCAAAGTTGCGGTTTCTTTGTGAAATATTGGTTTGGTCGAGTTTAAACATTTAAAGTTCGTTGTGAAATCTAGAGATTTTGCGGGAGATAAAATAATTAATGCCATTTTGATAAGTTATAAATGAAGCCAGAATAGTCAACTTTTAAATAATAAATTTTTAATTTAAAATTTTAGTAAAATAATGTTTACTTGCTTTTAAAGTTAATAAAGTTTTAATATAGAGTAAATAAATTTTAAAGCTTTAATTTTTAAAAATCATGCAAGAATTACCTTTAATGCGAAAAGCCACTGCTGTTTGGCTTGTTGAAAATACTTCGCTTACATTTTCTCAAATTGCTCGTTTTTGTGGGCTACACGAACTAGAAGTTCAAGGTATCGCCGATGGTGATGTAGCTTCAGGAATAATTGGACAAAATCCAATTATGTCAACGCAATTAACCGATGAAGAAATTAAAAGATGCGAAGCTGATCCAGAAAAATCTTTAATTTTAAACAAAAGCGCTGCCAGTCAAGTTAAAACTATTGAAAAACGTTCTAAATATACGCCAATTGCGCGTCGCCAAGATAAGCCAGATGGCATTTCTTATCTTTTGAAATATTATCCTGAAATTACCAATGTACAAATTAAAAAATTGATTGGAACTACGGATAATATGATCGATTCAATTCGTTCAAGATCGCATTGGAATATGAAAAACATTAAGCCTCGTGATCTTGTTTTGCTTGGATTATGCAGTCAGTCGCAATTTAACGATGTAATTTCTCAAATTAAAACCGATGAAATCGTCGAAAAGCCAAAGAAAAAAACTAAAACATCTAAAAAATAATGACAATTGAAAATGGGCAAATGGCTCCATTATTCTCGCTTGTTAGCGATGAAGGAGCGGAAGTAAATCTTGCGGAATTAAAAGGTAAATATGTAGTTTTATATTTTTACCCAAAAGATGATACTCCGGGTTGCACAATTGAAGCTCAAGATTTTAGTAAAAAAACTGCTGAATTTGAAAAGCTTGATTGCGTTATTTTAGGCGTTTCAAGAGATAATGTTGTGAGTCATTGTAAGTTTATCGAGAAATATAAATTATCGATCTCGCTTCTTGCCGATGAAACTGGCGAAGTTTGTAAATCTTACGATGTAATTCAAGAAAAATCGATGTTTGGAAAAAAGTATTTTGGAATTGATAGATCAACTTTTTTAATAGATAAAATGGGTCGAGTCATTGATTCATGGTCTTCAGTCAAAGTCAAAGGGCATGTCGAAGAGGTTTTAAAAAATCTTGAAAAACATATAAAATCTGCTTGATTTTTGTTTGTTAAAAAAATAAAATCACCTTCTTTATTTTAAATCTTACTTAGTTTAATATTTAAGTAGCGTTATTAAAAAGGCTTAACCTGTAAGCTTTTTTATCTATTAATTTTTTTGTAAAGTTTTTAGTTTTTTTAAAATAATTTTAAATAAATTTTGTTAATTTGGAGAAAATATGTCGATTGTGTTGAAAGCAGAAGTTAGAGAGCAAGTTGGAAGTCTCGCTTCAAAAAAAATTAAAAGAGAAGGTTTGATTCCTGCTGTAATTTATTCAAAAGAAAAAAATATCAATATTAGTTTGAATTCAAGAGATTTTGAACAGCAATTTTTTAAAGGAATTGCTCTAACTTCAGTGATAGACCTTGAAATTTCTGGCAAAAAAACTCGCGTAATTGCTCATAAAATTGATTTGGATCCAGTTTCTGACTATCCAGTTCATATTGACTTTATGCTTTGCGAAATCAATAAGCCAATTCGCGCTAAACCAAAAATTAATTTTTTAAACCAAGATAAATCTCCAGGTCTTAAAAAAGGTGGATTTTTACACATCGTTGCTAGAAGTCTTGAGGTTTTATGCGATGGCGAAAAATCAATTCCACAATTCATTGAAGTTGATGTTAGTGTTTTGCATGTTGGAAGCAAACTTAGAGCGGACAATTTAAAATTACCAAGCGGAGTCACACTTAGAAAAAAAGGCAACTTCTTAATCGCCAGCATTATTGGTCGCGGTAAATCTGAAGAAGAAAAAGTTACTACAACTGCAACTCCAGTCGCAGGAGCAGCTGCTCCAGCCAAAGCTGATGATAAAAAAACTGAAGCTAAAAAACCTGAAGCCAAAAAACCTGAAGCCAAAAAATAATTTTCTATCGTCGCGAATTAATCATAAAATTCGCGACGATAAATCCTAACCGCATTCTTTCCTAAAAAAGTTTCTAATAAAAATAAATTCTAGACAATTTAGTTGATTTCGATATCAATTAAAGCCTTGATTCTTTTATGCAAAACAAACATATAAAACACTCCAATATTTTCTCATAAAATATTATTTTTTTCAGCGAGTTTTAATCTCTTCGCTCTTGGGGCGTCTTAAAAAGAAATGATAAGCCTTTTTTCGTTAAAAATTCTAAAAAATCTTCAAAGAAATATTTAAAAAACTGTTAATAAATTATGAGTTGCGTTGGCAAATAAATTTTGATTTATTAAAAATTTATGTAAATTAAATATATTGTTGTTTTGGTATAAATTTGCCGATTTTATCCATGATTTTTTTTAGATTAATAAATTAAAATGGGATTAAAGATGAATCCAGATGAAATCAATCATGAAGCACTAGAAAGGCTTATCTATGCTGTTGATATGACTCTTATTGAGGCAACAAAAGAACAAGATATTAATAAAGTAAAAAGATTGCTAGATAAGGGTGATTCAAACATCAATTTTCAAGATAAGTTGAAAGCAACAGCTCTTTTTTATGCATCAAAAAAAGGTTGTGCCGACATCGCTAAACTTTTAATTGATGGAGGAGCTAAATTGGATATGGTTAACATAGATGAAGAAACTCCTCTTCACTCAGCTTCTTATTATGGTCACATTGAAGTCGTTTAACAATTGATTGGTGCAAAAGCTAATGTAAATCTAATGGAACAACCGCTCTTTTTATAGCTTGTCAGGTCACTCTGGAATCGTTGTACAATTGATTAAAGCGGGCGCTAATTTAGATATGAGAACAAAAAGCGGGTTAACTCCTATTTTAATAGCTTGTCAAAAGGATTATATAGAATGTGTCAGAGCTCTATTTAAAGCTGGCGCTTCTGTTAAATGTTTAACAGAAAGTGGAAATTTTTTTGACACAAAAATAAATAGCAAATTAAAAGAGGTCGGCGAGAAAATGAAATCATTAATCGAAACCATTATTAAAAAAGAAAACATTAAAGAAAGAGATGAAGCATTGGTCGCCACTAATCAACTCAGTCCTTCTCCTCGATCACCGCGCGCAGGTTCATTAGTGGCACAGAAAGCTCAAGGAGCTCAAGGAAGATATTAATAACCTTCATTTTATCCATGTAAAAAAAATAAAAAGCCTTCGGGATTTAACTCCCCCATAAAGTGCTTACAAACTTACGTGCTGTAGCTCCCCCCTTGAGGGGGAGCGGGCGATAAAATCGCAACGGTAGTTGCGATTTGGGAGCCGTGGGGGGTCAGAAAACCTAGAGCATCAAAGGGCTTGAGATTATTATAAAAATTAAAAACAAAAAAAATTCCAAAAATGGCGATTCCTTGATTTTGTTTTTAATCAATAATTTTTTCAATTTATTAAAGAAAAATCGATGATTTTTTAGGTTGTTTTTTATTTTTGGATGGTTTTTTTAAGAAAAATTAGAATATTTTTAATTTTAAAAGTAAAATCAAGAAATTATCTATTTAGAATTTTTTTTGCGGATAAACGTTTCATCTTTTTCTTCGAAAAAGATTCACGACTGGGATTGCGTCGCTTACGCTCCTGATCCCGTTCTTCGCTAAAAATAGCCGTTTAGGCTATTTTTTTAACGCAAATAACCCCTCAAGGGGGAGTTACAGCCCGAAGATATTGCGAGTATTTTTGTAAAGTGTATGGTTATAAGGCGTAAAGCGGAGTAGGGCAGAGCATGAAGCCTTTTTGAATTTTTATTAGCAAAACCAATTACCGTATTTATGTAATAAAATAATCAAATTTTAACTGCATATTTTTAGCTAAAAAAGACTCGCTTAAAAAATATTTTGTTAAAATTAAAGACGAAAAGCGATATTATCTTGATTTTTTAGTTTCCGCGTCGGGGTAGATTTTATTTATCATCGCTCTTCTTACGATTAGGTGGCAAACTATATTAACGATAACAATGTTTATTAAGGTGAGGGTGATTATTTTTAGAATCGAAGTGGTAGAAAAATTTTTTATTTCAATGGCGATTAAAGTGAGTGGCAAAATATAGCAATTAAAAATCATCACAACATGTGTCATTGTAAATATATCTCTAGCGCGAAGAAATGCGATGGATGTAATTAAAATCAAAAAAGAAGTTAAAAAAATAAATGCAATTATTAAAAAACTTATCATATCTTCTTTTTATTAAAGAGTAAAAACAATACTGCTACTAATTTTAGTAAAAATAAAATGATAATAATGTCAAATATTTCTTTAAATTCAGGGCTAGAAATATTTAAAAATACCAGAATAAATTGCGTAAATAACAAATAAAAACTTATAATTTTTTCGTATGAGTTGTTAGCTTGGAAGAAGCGAATCAACACTAGTAGCATTGAAAATCCAATTACGATATTAATAATTAAACTGTAATTCATTAGTAAATTCCAGTAGGTTGATTATCTTCAAGAGTGTTTTCTAAAGGCTTATCTTTAGGGTTTCCTTGAGTTTTTTTTGGATTCCCCGATTCATCAATATTTAAAGCTTCATCAACTATTTCATTTTCTTCGATTTCATCTTCAATTTTTAAAGCTTCGAAGAATATTTTTTCTTTTGGAGTCAATGGATTCGGATATTTTCCGGTGGTTTTGTCAATCTTAACAAGCTTTACAGAGTTTGGCATTCTGAAAGGTACCGACGGTTTATCTTTGATGGCTTCTTTCATGAAATCGATAAAGACGGGCATTGCTACTGAGGCGCCAGTTTCTTCCTCCCCCAGTGATTTCGGAGTATCAAATCCGATATAAACCGCCATTACTAAATCTGGCGAGAAGCCTACGAACCAAGAGTCAAATGAATTATTTGTAGTACCAGTTTTGCCACCAACAATTTTACCAATTGATTTAGCGCGAGACGCGGTTCCTCTGTCAACAACGCCTTGGAGCATCGAAGTGATTTGATAGGCGGTTGCCGAGTCGGTGATTTGTTCTTGACTATCTTCGATATAAGGCATGGGCAACTGCTCCGGGGCTTTTTCGATATAATCATTTAGATTGTTGATAAAGCAATTTTTGCACTCTCTTTTGTCGCGTTTATAAATAGTTTTTCCATCGCGATCTTGAATTTTTTCTAACATTGATGGGATAATTTTTTTACCACCATTTACCATCATTCCATAAGCCGTTGCAAGTTTTAAAACTGTTGTCTCTGTTGAGCCAAGAACTAAAGAATAAATTTGTTTTGGACGCTCATTAACTCCAAATCTCTTGACCACATCAACAACTTTTTCCAAGCCAACCATGTCAGCCATGCGAACTGTCGTAACGTTGCGAGACTGTTCCAAGCCAGTTCTAAGCGTTGTTAATCCATAAAAATCACCAGAATAATTTGAGGGACGATATGGCGGTAAGCCGATACCTTGGTTTAAAGATATTTCTTCATCCATAACAACCGAAGCTGGAGTGAGGCCATTTTCAAGAGCCGCAATGTAACCAAATGTTTTCATAGTTGAGCCTGGTTGTCTCATGGCCTGAGTTGCGCGATTAAATTGATTTGGTAAATCGACATAACCTCCCGACATGGCTAAAACTCTGCCTGTGTGAGGATCCATGGCTACGAATCCGCCATTCACTTCAGGAATTTGGCGTAAATTATAAACTCCTTCTTTTGCAGATCTTTCAACTAAAATAACATCGCCAATTTCCAAAACTTCAGTAATTTTTTTTGGTACGGGTCCGCGAGAATTGATGGTTTTATATTTGCGCGCCCATTTTAAAGAAGAGAATTCGATTGAGCTAATCTCGCCATTTTCAACGCCAATTGACGCCAAATCCTTTGAAATTGATAATATGACAGCTTTCAACCATGTTTCTTTGTAAAGTTTTTTTGGATCAAATTTTTGTAAAAGTTCTTGCCATTTATCGATGGTATCAATTTTGCCTAAGGCGCCACGATAGCCATGTTTTTTATCGTAATCTTCAATGCCTTTTTCAAAAGCGTTAATGCCGATATTTTGAAGCTTGGGATCGAGGGTTGTGCTTACAACGATGCCGTTTTCAAAGACATTGTCCGAGCCGTATAATTCAGTAAGTTCTTTTTTAACATTATCCGAGAAAAAACTTGCGCGAATTAATTCTTGATCAATCCGAGTTTTGAGAATTATCGGTTGCTCCATTGCCAATTTTCCATCTTTTTCTTCGATAAAATTTTCTGCAATCATGCGATCAATAACCCAATTACGACGCTCTTTGGCCTTTTGAATATTTTTGCGCGGGTCAAGTTTTGAAGGAGCTTTTGGTAAAGTCGCCAAAAGTGCAAATTCTTCGAGGGTTAATTCATCAATTGATTTATCGAAATAAACTTGAGCTGCGGCGGCGACTCCGTAGGCTCCAGAACCAAGATAAATTTGGTTTAAATAAAGTTCGAGAATGCGTTCTTTGGGAAATGATTTTGACATGCGATATGCCAAAATTGCTTCTTTAATTTTTCGTTGAAAAGTTCTTTCGCGAGTTAATAGAAAATTTTTAACAACTTGTTGAGTAATGGTTGAAGCCCCACCCATTGAGCCTTCACCGCTTAAAACTCCGAAGGCGTTGGTTAAAGAAGTCCGAAAAATTGCAAATAAATCAATTCCCGAATGCTTGTAAAAGTTAGCATCTTCGGCGGCCAAAAAAGCATTAATTAAATTTTTAGGAATGGTGTCGATTGGAACGAAAATGCGTTTTTCTTTAGAAAATTCACTGATTAAAGAGCCGTCTGACGCATACAGGCGAGTGGTTATCATCGGGTTGTAGTTTTTCAGCTGTTCATAGTCGGGTAAGTTTTCGCTGAACTGTTTAAAAACTATAAAGGCAAAGCTTAGACATAAAACGGCGATAAAAACTAGGCTGGCAAATAAAATGCTAAAGGTTTTTTTCATAAGTTTAAATTCGTTATAAAAATTTCATTCATTTTATTAAAAAGAAACATCTCTTGCAACAAAATTTATTTTTTAATTTGAATGATATGTTTTATCCACCCCTTATCTTATCAACTCCATTTATTTGTGGCCCCTTTTCTTGTGAATTTTCATTTTCACTTGCAATTTTTGGCTTCTCTCTTTCATTATAAAATTCTATATAAATTTTGGAATCTTCTATCTTTTTTTGATTTGCAAGAGCTTCTTGTTGTTGTTTTGTTGAAGCTTCACTTGGATTTTCGCTCGGTTGAGATCTAGCAAATTCTGCGTCTCTTTGTAATAAATTAGCATAAGAAGATGCGGGTATAATTTTTTGAATTTCGTCTGGTCTTAATGATTGTTTAATTAATAGAAATCTAGATGCGGCTTGTCCGTCAAAAGGTCTATTTTCCAATGCAAGTTGTCTTAAAAAAATAATATCTGGTTGGATTGCTGAAGATGGATCTGAATTTTGATCTGAAACCGCGCTTGGAATTCCAAATAAAGCATTGTTTTTGCTTGGATCTTCAGCTTGAATCGTGTTAATTCCAAGCCAAGTATCTTGTTTAGTTTCATCTGCCATATTATTTTATTTAAAATTTTTAAAATATTGATTTATCGAGTTAGTTAATGTTTTGGCAACCAACCTGCGATAAGAAGCGCTATTGAGCATTTCTTCTTCGCGACGATTTGATAAATAGCCAAGTTCAATCAAGACCGAAGCCATGTCGGGAGCGGTTAAAACCATAAATCCTGCAAAACGATGAGTATTTTGCAAAATTTCAATATCAACTTTTTTAATGTCCCTAATTACATATTTAGCAAAGCGCGCCGAGCTATTTTTCGATTCTCTTTGCGATAAGTCAATTAAAGTTTTCATAATTTCTTTACTTGCTCCGGCAAAATCGATGCCATTAATAATATCGGCTTGATTTTCTTTTTGCGCAAGAAGTTCAGCCTGTTTATCTGAGGAGTTATCGGATAATGTGTAAATCGAAAATCCCGAAACATGATTATCGGCAATTGAATTGGCGTGAAGCGAAATGAATAAGTCAGCTTTTTTGCGTCTTGACTTGGCAACCCTTTTATCAAGTGGAATAAAAAAATCATCATCGCGAGTTAAATAAACTTTGTATTTTTTTTCTTTCATTAAATGTTTTGAAAGTTCTTTGGCGTAAGATAATGTGATATTTTTTTCTTTAGTTCTTGCATAAACACCAATGGTTCCCGGGTCTTTGCCACCATGGCCTGCATCAATTATTATCACAGGTTTTCTAAGTGGTTGAGAAATTTTTTTATTATCAGCAATTGAAGTTTGTAAAATTTCATTTTTATCTTTTGCGGGAGTTGATGTCGCTGTTCTAATTTTATATTTTACAATTGAATTGGAGGTTTTTTTTATGATTAAATCCGACTCAATATTATTTTCTTTTGGGGTTTTTTCATCTGCTTTTTTGGTAATAATTTCTTTGGTTATTTTTTCTTTTGCAGGCTTTTGTGGAAGAATATTTTCTTTGTGATTTTTTTCTAAAATTGGCTGTTGTAAATTATTTTTTTCACTTAAATTGGGTTGATCAGGCTTACTTTTCTTTGGCTCAAGCGTACAAGAAATAATTTTATTTTTTTTATCAAAATTAGTATTTTTTGCCAAATATTTTTCTTGAAAAAATAAAGTTATCACCAAAATTTTATTATTTTTATGAAAAGTTATTTTAGAAATATAATCGGGTTTTTTTGGCGAATAATCTTTTTTAAAAAGTTCACCATTTTTAATTTCAATTGATAACCGATCTGGATTTGAGAGCGTAAATAATTTATATTCCGCAACATTATTCAAGGTTATGGATAATTTTTTATCATTGGAAAATTCAATTTTTGAAATTGTATTTATTTGATCTTGAGCATTGGCGTAAAAGGGCTGGGAAAGAATTAGAATATAAAAAATAAATTGAAAAATTTTTTCTATAAAGCGCATTTATTCGGTTTGAATTTTATCTTTCAAAAGATTTTTTCAAGAATTAAAAAATATTTCTTTAAGCTTAGCTCCAATTATTAAATTAAATATTTTTTTCTCAAGCAAATAACTAAAAATATTTTTTCACTTTATTACTGGATTTTACAAAAAATTACAATTTACATTCTTAATTAACCTTTATACTCTAGGATAAAAGTAATTTTTATAAACTAAATTTATATCCAAAATGTGTGGAATTATTGGTGCAATTGGCACAAATCAAATCAGTGAAGTTATTCTCAGCGGTTTAAAAAAACTCGAATATCGTGGATATGATTCTTCGGGATTGGCTTTATACGAAGATAGAAAATTTAATATTATTAAGGAAGAAGGTAAAATCAACAAACTCGAAGCGGTTTTAAAAAAGAAAAAATTTACTTCGACCATGGGAATTGGTCATACTAGATGGGCAACGCACGGCGTTCCAAGCAAAGAAAACGCGCATCCGCACACTTCAGCGCAAGTTTGTGTTGTTCATAATGGTATCATTGAAAATTATCAAGAAATTAAAGCGAGACTCATAAAAAACGGCGTAAAGTTTTTGAGCCAAACCGATACCGAAGTTCTTCCGCATTTGATTGAACAACATTATTCCGCGGAAGGAAATATTCTGCGCGCGCTTTTAAAAACTACCGAGGAACTGCGAGGAACTTTTGCAATCGCCACCATGTTTAAAAATCGTGACGATGTTATCGCGGTTGCTAAAAGAGGTTCGCCGATCGTTATAGGAATTGGTGAAAATGAAAATTTTATAGCTTCGGATTTTTACGGTTTAGCGGATTTTACCAATCAAGTTATTTTTTTAGATGATGATGAGTTTGGTTTGATTTATAAAAATCGTGTCGAAATTTATGACAAAAACGGCAATGAAGTTAAAAAGATTCCCAAAATTATTGAAACACAAAAAAGTCGAGTTAGCAAAAATGGTTTTGATCATTATATGCTTAAAGAAATTTATGAACAACCTGTCGTTTTAGAAGAAACTATTCAGGCTTATGTTGATTTATCTTCTAATAAAATTCATTTACCAAATTTTAATTTTGATTTAGCGAAAATTAAAAAAATTACTATTGTGGCTTGCGGGACATCATATTACGCAGGCTTGGTTGGCAAATATTTAATCGAACAAATTGCCAATGTTGAAGTTGAAGTTGATATCGCTTCGGAATTTCGATATCGCAAAGCGCCATTTCGTGACGATAATTTAATGATTTTTATTTCGCAATCGGGAGAAACCGCAGATACTCTCGCGGCTTTAAAATATGCCAAACAAAATCAACAAAAAGTTTTATCAATCGTTAATGTTGCTCACAGCACAATGGCGCAACTTTCCGATGTTACTATCAGAACTTTAGCGGGTCCAGAAATCGGCGTTGCCTCAACTAAGGCTTATACTGCACAAATTGCCGTTGTGTCAATTTTTGCAATTCATTTGGCAACAATTAATAAAAATATTTCTGACAGTAAAAGCGCGCAACTTTTGCAAAGCTTGGCTATTTGTGCCGTTAAAATGAGTCAAATTTTTGAAGATTCAGAGATTCGTAACATTAAAAAAGTTGCCTCGCGACTTACTAAATCAAAGCAAGTTTTATATATCGGGCGCTCAATTTCTTATGTCACCGCGCTTGAATCGGCTTTAAAATTTCGTGAATTAACTTATGTTAACGCTCAGGGAATTTCGGCGGGCGAATTAAAACACGGCACAATTGCGGTGATTGATAAAAACATGCCTGTCATTGTAATTGGCGCGCGCAACAAAGAGAATGAATTATTTGAAAAAACTTTGTCGAATGCTCAAGAAGTTAATGCGCGAGGTGGAAAAATTTTCTTTGTAAGCGATAAAAAAGGCTTTAATTTATTTGGTAAAATGGCAAAATATCGCATTGAAATTCCAGAAATTTCTAATTCGATTCAAGAAGCAATTTTGCCGGTAATTTCAATGCAATTATTGGCTTATTATGTGGCGCTTTTCAAAGGCAATGATGTTGATCAACCTAGGAATTTAGCCAAATCAGTTACGGTTGAATAATTTTTTTGAAAACTTTTTTATTAGTTTAGATTTTTTTGGAGCATAATTAAAAAAATGGGGCTTCCATCACCCCATTTTTTTAATTATGCCCTTTTTGGTTAAAAAATTTAAACGAAGAAATGTTTTTTTAATTTAACATTTCTGATTTTATATAGCGCCATCAATTTTCCGACAGTAAATCTTAAAATTTTCTATTCGCGCTTTAAAAAATATTTTAATAATATTCTTTAGAAAATTAATTATAATATCTTATAAAAAATATAAGATATTATAAAGTTATTTAGTTACGACCATTAAGACCACGAACAACATTTGGCCGAAAATTCAAATTCTCCGGATCTAATACAGCGAGGCGAGGATGTTGTTGTTGGTTCCCGAAGCCTTGCCCATTAACATTAACAAGATCAGCTCTTGCTCTTGCTGGATCTCCTACCGCTGCACCGCGCACTCCTTCTCCTCGAACCTGTTGTTCAAAAAATTTTTTATTTAAATAACGACCTAAAAGCGCTAAACCTCCAACACCTACAACAGATCCAACAACACCTCCAACAACTTCGTCAATATTTCCGCTTTGACTCCCGCTTCCGTCTCCTATTTTAGGTGCAGGTGTTAAATTTATTATTGGTTGAGTAGTTTTTACAATAATTCCTGTACGTTCTATTGCAGTTGTCAAAGTATCGTTGGAGGTGGGTTGCACTCCAGTTTTAGCTTGAGGTGTTGGAGTGGTGGTTAAAGGAGAAGTAGCTCCAGCTGTGGTTAAAGGAGAAGTAGCTCCAGCTGTGGTTAAAGGAGAAGTAGCTTTAGGTGTGCTTGAGGAAGTGCCCCCGAAAATTGTTGAATTTCCTTGTTCTGGCGTGGAGATTATAACTCCACAGTTTATATTACTTGAGGATTCTTCATAGTTACATTCATCACGATTGTCCCATAGGAGACGAGGATCACCTTCATCAGGATTGCCCCTGCGATCAGGAAATGCAGCTCTCAAATTATCTTGACGTGTTGCTACTGACCCCCTTGATTGGAGAGTGCCTGCTCCTGCTCCTGTTGTTAACGCTGTTAATGCTAATGCTACTATTGTAAATTTAGATGACATAAAATAAAGGATTGTGTGATTAAAAATTAAAATTAATTCCGAGTTTAAATATATTGATATTATTATTAAAATGCATTTTTACAGGAGTAGGCTCTATTGTACCCGTAATGGTTTGTTCACTAGCTTTGGTATCGATGGTAAATCTAGTAAAATTATATTCGCCATTAAGTAACCAATTCTTATATAATTTGATTCTAAAGCCACCACCAAAAAAAGGGGCACTTTTCTTACCTTTATTTAATTTCCAGGGATTTTCGCTAACAAAATATTCGGTGTTTTTATTGATAAAATAGGCTCTATCAAAGTATAATGATCCATAGGTTTCATAGTTATTAATGGCATGACCAATGGTTCCATAGATAGAAATATCATTATTAATATCACCACCTAAGTCAAGTTTTACACCATATCTCTGAGCAATTTTTGAATAGCTTTTACCATATTTTGAAATCAGAGAATGTGAAGCTTGCGAGCTATAATTGTAGGGGTTATTAACATTATTTTTTTCATAAATTAGACCTGGAGAAATGAAGAACCCCCGATAGTTTAAGGCATAATTATATTTAAAGCCAAATGAATGCATAGAGCTAGAAACTGTTTGTCGAGATTTAATAATTTTATGATTAGGTTCAGAAAAAGTTCCTTCCATCGAAAAACTTAAATTGGTTTTAATTAAATCAACTCCAACATAATTTCCAACTGTACGAGCTTGGAGATTGGTTGAAAAAAACAATATGAATAAAATAATAAATAGTTTTATTTTTAGCATTTTTAGAATATTAAATTTTTTTTACAATAATGTTTTATAGTTTTTTATAACTTATTTTAATCTTGTATCGAGAAATATTATTAGAAGTTAAAAGTTAATCCAATTTTAGCAACTCTTAGGGCGACCCTAAAATCGCTAAATTTAGCACCATTGCCATATGGAGGGCTTTCTGTACCGGGTGTATAATTTTCAAATTTACGATAATTGGTTTTTACCATAAAATCATAAATTAAATATTCGGCATTTAAAGCTAAGCGCTCGGATAATTTAATTTTTCCACCAAAGCCAAAAAATGGCACTGACTTGGATTTATGCATTATTTTAAAAGGATCGGTTTCAGTTTGATTAATAACAGCCTGCCTATCTTTTTCTATGTAAAGAGAGTGTAAATTAGAATAATAGATTCTAGAAATTCCGGCAAATAAATAAGGAGCAAAATTTGTGGTAACATCATATCCTAAATTAATTTTAGCGCCATAGGTTCTGTGAATATTCATGAATTTATAGCCATGACGCGAAGGTAATCTTTGATCGAAATTACCTTGATCGGAATGGTCTCCATCAAAATATTTTTTAATATTATTATATTCAAAAAATAATTCAGGCGCCAAAAAAATTCCACGATAATTTATGGCGTATGAGTATTTAAGGCCAAAGCTATTTTTATATTTAGGAAAAGTTGGTTTTGAAACTGCAGTGTATTTAATTTCCTGATCTTGTGTATTGTAACCATAGTGTCGATATCTCAAATTAGTGTTGATAAAATCGATGCCAATATAATTTCCAGCGGTTCGGGATTTTGATTTTCTTCGAATAGCGGTTACTTCTTCGGTTTCGGTTGTTTCAGTTGAGGTTACGCTTTTATATTGATTGTTACCTAATTGAGAGTTTTTGTTATTTATTGGAAAAGTATTGTTGATGGGTTTTTCAGCAGAAGTATCAATTTTATAAATATCGTAATAATTTTGGGCGTTTGATTCTGTAAATAATGTCAGAAAAAATGCTAGACTTAATATTAGAATTTTTTTCATTTTTTTTAAAAATTTAGTTGATTCTACATTACATATTAATAGCTGTAAATTAATTAAGCAAGATATTTTCTATATATTAGAGTAATTGTTAGTTTAAAATTACTCATAATTTATAAAGTTATAGAGAGATTGTTTTTAAATAGTTTCTCATTGCTAAATAATATTTTATTGAATAAATTTATGCTCTTAATATTAACAAAATTCATGTATTTATGCAAAAAAAACTATTATCTTTTTTATTGATCACCACAATTACTTACTCATGCTCTAAAGGATTATCACAAAAAGATAATGAAAATCAACTTACAGCCTCTAATGAAAAGGTTGTAAATGAAGCTAAGGTTGATTCAAAAAAATCTGGTAAAAATGAACAAAAAGAAATTGCTCGCAAAGTAATGTATTTTGAAACCGATAGCTTTGCCTTAAATCAAGAAAGCAACGATTTATTGAAAAATCAAATTTTTCCTTTAATAAAAGCAGAATCAAAGATTGTTATTTCAACTGAAGGACATTGCGACGAAAGGGGTTCAAGCCTTTACAATAAAAAATTGGGTAAAAAAAGAGCCGAAGAAGTTAAAAAATTCTTAGTTAAATCTGGAATTAAATCTTCAAAAATTTCAACAATTAGTTATGGTAGAAATAAGCCAGTTGATTTGGGTCATGATGAAAGCGCTTGGTCAAAAAATCGTCGCGTTGAAATCATTTTATTTAATTAATTAAAATAATTACAAAACTTATATTTTGTAAAATAAAAAAGGGTCACATATTTTTAAATATGCGACCCTTTTTTAATTGGTAATTTTATTATGGCACTGTCAAGCGACATAATAAAACTTTATTTCATCATGAATTTTGCAACATCAAGCATTCTAACTGAAAAAGCCCACTCATTGTCATACCAAGAGCACACTTTAACCATATTGCCTCCGATAACTTTTGTTTGAGTTGCGTCAAAATTCGAACTTATATTGCTATGATTAAAATCAATTGAGACTAGAGGCTCATCAATATAGCTCAAAACTCCTTTCATTACACCATTTGAAGCCTTTTTAATAATCTCGTTTATTTCTTCAATTGAAGTATTTTTTTTGGCGATAAAATTTAAATCAACCATTGAAACATTCGGAGTTGGAACTCTAATCGCAACGCCATCAAGTTTACCTTTGAGTTCTGGTAAAACCAAACCAATCGCTTTGGCAGCGCCAGTTGAGGTTGGAATCATCGACATGGCGCAAGCGCGAGCGCGACGCAAATCCTTGTGAGTGTTATCAACAATATTTTGATCATTGGTGTAAGCATGAATCGTGGTCATAAAACCTTTTTCAATGCCAATTTTATCATTTAAAACTTTGGCAATTGGCGCTAGACAATTTGTAGTGCATGAACCGATTGAAATAACATTGTCGGTTTTTGTTAATTCGTGATGATTAACGCCGTAAACAATTGTTTTGACGGAATCTTCTTTGGCGGGAGCTGAAATTATAACTTTTTTGGCGCCCGAAGTGATGTGTTGATAAGCATCATCATGCTTTGTAAAAGCGCCAGTGCATTCGAAAACAACATCAATATTATGTTCTTTCCAATTGAGTTTTTTAGGATCGCGTTCTGCGGTTAAAAGAATTTTTTTATTATCGACAAATAAATTGTGATCACGAATTTCAACTTCATGATTAAAGCGTCCGTGAACCGAATCATATTTTAGTAAATGCTTGATGGTTTCAATCGGCGCTGATCCGTTTACGGCGACTATTTCAAAATCATCACTCATTTTTTCTTCATAAATTGCGCGAATAATTGCGCGACCAATTCTTCCGGGACCATTAACTGCAATACGAATTTTTTTTGACATAAAAGTTAAATTTATTTGTTAGAAACTTTGTTAGAGTAGTATTCGAGCGCCTTGGCGAAATCTTTAAGATTAAGCTTGGCGGTAATTTCTTTTTCAGAATCATTCACATTAAACCTTAAAAATAAATATTCACCATTTTTCATTTGTGAAAATAAGATATTTTTTTGTTGTAGATTGATTGGCATAAGCCCAAACTCTTTTTGCGAAGCATTTTTTGATAAAATTAAATCATTTTTATCGACGCGAATTTTGGCAAAGCTTCCGAGTTTTATTTTTGGAATAATTATAAAAAATTCATTGGCAAAATGATTTGTTGGTTGCAATGAAATTACGGAAGAATTATCGTAAAATTTGGAAGCAATTTTGCAATGAGCCGAGCTCATCATATCGTCAATTTCGCAATAAACTTTCCAATCGCCAAAAGTTTTTTCTTCATTACGCAATTCAATAATTTCAGCTTGCGCAATGTTTTTTAAAATTAGAATATGAGATATTGTAAAAATAAAAATCAAAAAAATCTTTTTAGAAAATGATAATAATTTCATATTTACTGTTAATTTTTGTTTGTATAAGTGGTTTGTCGGGTTTATTTTTATTTAAAGATTATATTAAAAAAATCTCTTCATTGTCAGTTGCTTATAGCGGTTTGATAGCGCTACTTTCTTTAATTGCTTATAATAACAACCTTCTTGAAAAAATACTAACATTTTTTATAAGTCTTTTGCTAATTTTTTCGATTAATTTAATGATTGCAATCGGAATTATTAAAAATATTGGCGATGTTAAAAATGTTGTTCAAGGTCAAGGCGATAATAAATAAAAAAAATCTTCAAAAATACCCATTTAATCTAGATTTAATTAATCAATTTCAATTTTTGCCAACATCAAATTGTAAAATAATTTCTTTCCAAGAATCATATTTTTCAATCGGTAAATTGCGTAGCGGACTGCACAAATCTAAGGCTCTTTTAATATTGTCGATAATAATTTTATAATCTTTGTAAACGGGATTATTATATTTTTCAAGATCAACCATTTCATCTAAATCATTCTCAATGTAGCCGTCTCGACTTATTTCGATTTTAATAACAATGCGGGTTTTGCTTTCAAATCCAGATTCTTCCAAAGCTCTTTTGTAACAAAGCTTAAGTTGAGATTGAATATTTATAGTCTCTCTCGATGAAAGTGTTGAGCTTTGTTTATCTTCGGTAATATTTTTAAAAGCTTTAAGATTCATTTCTTTAACGGAATCTTTGTCGTGATCTTTTAAATTAGATTTTTTTGAATTAGCAACTTCTTTAGCTTCTTCTTTTTGCGGAGTTTCTTCTTCTTTTTTCAAGGGCTCTGCGATCTTTTTTGGCGTTATGGATTTCTCTTTTTTGATAACATCATTTTTTGGAGATTCAATCTTTTTAACTTCGGAATTTTCAATTTTTTCTTGAGGTTCTTTAAAATTTTCTTCAGGCTTTTTCATCTGCTCATTAATCGGCGGGACGCCATTGCTATCAATGGTTATGATGCTTACCATAATTTCTTGCTCAGCTTCAATTTCTTTGTTATCTTTTTTGATAAATGCAAAATAAATCGACGAAAATAATAAAAAATGAATGAATAAAGAGTATAAAATATTTTTGATCATTTAGCCAATTTTAATCTTTAATTTCATTTTGTTGCGCGAAGTAGCGATTTTATTTATTGTCTTTTAGGCAACGATTTTAGTAATTTCTTAAAGTTTTATTTAGGAATTTCGGTAACTAATACAACTTGAGCAAAACCCGCCAAGCTAATGGTTTTAACAACATCCATAACCTTGCCATAATCCAACGCCTTATCGGCTCTTACAAAAATTTTACGACTAAAATTATTAGCCGAAATTTCCTTAAGGCGCGTGGCTAAAATTGCTGATTTTATTGGATCTTCTTGTAAAAAAATTGAGCCATCGGATTTTACCGAGACGGTGATGGTTTGCAATTTTTCTTCATTGGCGGTTTCAACGCCTTGAGGTAAATTTACATCGACTGAGCTTGTAAGCATTGGAGCCGCAACCATAAAGATAATTAGCAAAACTAAAAGCACATCAACGAAAGGCGTGATATTAATCTCGCTAATAACCGCGCGCTTATTGCCATTTTTTTTTGGTGAAGAAAATGCCATTTTTAAAATTATTCGTTGTTGTTATTTTTTAATATAAATAATTTATCGGATAGTTTGCTTTGAAAATCAATGTTTTTTAGCTGAACTGAAATAATTTGTTCAAGATCGTTTTTAACTTCCATTCTTATAAATTCAAATGGCTCTAACTTAAAAATTAAACTAAATTCTCCGGCTTCTTTGCGATTTTTTTTCATCACCGAAACTTTAATTTCATTATTATTTTTTACGATGTTAGTTACCTCGACATCTTTTGCCGAAAATGAAATATTGGGGCGCGTTAGAAAAGAGGCGGGTGTAGTGTTGGTGCTAAGTCTTGATATTTCATCAAGCTCAACATCGTAATATGATAAAATTGCGCCATTTACAACGATTAAAACCTTTGGTTCGGCTAAATATTCTACGCGCATTTTACCAGAAGAATTTTTGCTTCGTGATAAATAAAATTTTCCTTCAACGAGGCTTCCGTTGCTATTTTGAATAAATCTACAATTTAAATCTTTAATATTGTTTAAAAAAGTTTCGATTTGCAAAAGTTCTTGCTGATATTCATTAGGTAATTTTGATTGAGCGAAAGATGATGTTGTGGTAAACATACAAAAAAAAGCTATGCACAATTTTAATGCATAGCTTTTTCTCATAAAATTTTTTAGTAAATTATACATCTTTGGAATAGTATAGTTTTTCATTTAAGCCACCTTCAGTTTTATCAACTATAAGAGTGATGGCGCTATCTCCAGTAATGTTGATAGTGGTACGAACCATATCAAGAACGCGATCAACTCCAAGAATTACTACGATACCTTCAGCGGGAATGCCGATTGAGCCAAGAACCATACTCATGAAAATTATTGAACCACTTGGAATTCCAGCGGCACCAATTGATCCAAGAGTACAAGTTAAAACTAACATCATGTAGTTTTGGAAAGTAAGATCAATACCAAAGCCTTGAGCAAAAAATAATGCGCAAATTCCGAGGTAAATTGCTGTTCCATCCATGTTTATGCAAACGCCGAGTGGCATCAAGAAATTCGAGTTGGTTTTAGAAACCCCCAATCGATCTTGAAGTTGAGTCATTGCGGTTGGAAGAGTTGCTTTACTGCTACTTGTAGAAAAGGCAAGAGATTGAGTAAAGAATATTTTGCGATAGAATGGGAATGGAGAAACTCTAGCGAAAAATGCAATTAAAAATCCAAAAATAATATATTGAACCAAGCACGCCAACAAAACTGTGAAGATTAATCGAGCGAGCGATCGCAGTATTTCGGGACCTTGATCGGCAATAGAAAATGCCATATATCCAAAAACACCAAGCGGAGCAAGTTTAATAATTATTTCGATTGTTCTAAAGAAAACTGCCGCTCCCGAATTTATTATATCTTTGAGCGGTTGGGCTTTATCGCCAACCATATTAATAACAACTCCAAGGAAAATTGTGAAGACAATGATTTGAAGATATTTGTCTTCGGCCATTGCTTTAATTGGGTTGGTAGGAATTAATTCAATTAAAAAATCTTTGGCAGATTTTTCTGTTTTAGCGACCGCCAATGTCTCCGTGAAAGCCTTATTATTATCGGTTTCGGATTGTTGTATTAACTCCTTCATATTTACACCTTTTCCTGGCTCTAAAAAATGTCCAGCGGTAATTCCAATGAGAACTGCAAAAACTGCGGTTAAAATATAGGCGCTAAAACCTTTAATGCCAACTCTTGTAAAATTTCCTTCGCCACTAATTGAGGTGATACCAGAAAGTAATGCGAAAAAAATTAATGGAACAATAACCATTTTGATGAGGTTCATAAAAATTGTGCCAAAGACTTTTAATTCTCGAGCGACATCTTTTTCAAGAGTTATACCGGCGATAACGCCAAGACATAGACCAATAAGAACCTGTTTCCAAAGTTTCATAAAATTGTTAAATTTTAGTTAAAGAATTCGATATTTCCGGAGCTTTCTTGCTCAACAAAGATCATGAATAAAAGTGTTTTTGATGAATCAAATTTAAACTAAAAATTTTTTTACCAATACTATGTTTAGTTTTCGAATTTTAAATCTAATAATTTAATTCTTCATAAATTTTGTCAAATAAGCTAAACCTATAAAATTTTAATGTCAAAATTTTTTTTATAAAAAATAAAAGTGATTAAAATTTAATTTATAATTTGACTTTGAATTTTTTCTTTTTTAATTTAATTAAAACAATAATAAAAAATTATTTCTGAAAAGACTTTTAAGTTTTAACCGAACAAAATCATGAAAAAAATACTATTAACATTAGTTACGATCTTCGCTATATTGGCCAACTATCAAGAAGCTTTTAGTGGAACTAAATATACCAACATAGGAACTGGTGCGATTACCGGTGTTTATTACCCAGCAGGCGGTGCAATTTGTCGACTTTTAAATCGTGGAAGAAATGAGCACGGAATTAGATGTTCGGTTGAATCTACGGGGGGTTCAGTTTCAAATCTTAACGCCATCAGAAATTCTGGAATCGAACTCGGTATTGTTCAATCCGATTGGCAATATAACGCCTATAATGGTTCAGGTTTTTTTGCTGACCAAAGTCCTTTCAAAGAGTTGCGATCAGTTTTTTCTCTTTACACTGAGACTTTTACAGTTGCAGTTCTAGAAAAATCTGGAATTAAAACGATCGATGATATTGTTGGTAAAAAAGTTAATTTTGGACCACTTGGATCTGGAATGTATGCCACTATGGAAGTTTTAATGGGAGTAAAAAATTGGAAAAAAGAAACTTTTTCAACTATTTCTTATTTGCAACCTTCTGAACAGCCACTAGCACTTTGTGAAGAAAAAATTGATGTCATGATTTATGCCGCTGGAAATCCAAATGGTGTTTTACAAGAAGCAACGCAATCTTGTAAAGTAAGATTAATTCCAATTGACGCTAAAACAGTTGATAAATTAATTGAATTAAATCCTTATTATGTAAAAGCTGTCGTTCCCGGCGGAATGTATGCTAATAACCAAGAAGATATTCAAACATTTGGAGTTAAAGCCAGCTTGGTTACTTCCGAAAAAATTGGCGATGATGTAGTTTATAATATCACTCGCGCCGTATTTGAAAATTTTGATAATTTCAAAACGCTTCATCCAGTATTTTCTTCTTTAAAAAAAGAGGATATGGTTAATCAAGGAAACTCAGCGCCAATTCACGCTGGAGCTTTAAAATATTACAAAGAAGCTAAGTTAGTAAAGTAATTTAATTTAATTATAAATTTAAGCTTTAAAATGACTTTAACAATTAAGTATTTTTTATCGCTTGCGCTTGTCGTAACATTATTTTCTTGCGCATCTTACAGTCCAATTTTTGATAACAATAAAAAATTTATAGATGTTGGCGCGAAGGTTGCCAATAAAGACTTTGCAGAGTGTAAGAAAGAAGCAGAAAATTATCTAGATCAATATAAATTAAAAAAAGCGACAAATGAAGCGCGCAGAAAAGCTATAGTTGGTGGCTTATTTGGGGGCTTGTGGGGGTTGGTATTTGGCAATTCAACGCAATCAATTATTGGCGGAGTTGTTGGAGGTTCAATATTTGGAGGACTTTACGGCGGGTTATCATCTTTGGGTGAAGATAAAATTAAGCCTGATGAGGTAAAAAAGAATTACATTACTCGATGTTTAAATCGAAAAGAATATGAAATTATCGGATGGTATTAAAATGACAAATATTTTTTCTTATCGAGGCATTGTTCCGACAATCGACAAATCATCTTTTGTTGCTCATAATGCAGTGATTACGGGTGATGTAAAAATTGCCAAAAACTCCAGTGTTTGGTATGGGTGCGTATTGCGTGGCGATGTTACAAAAATTGAAATTGGTGAAAATACCAACATTCAAGATAATTGTGTTTTGCACGGCACACGACCAAATCATGCGCAAAATAAAACTGGCTCCGAAGGCGCTCCAGTTATAGTTGGAAATGGCGTCACGATTGGACATAGCGCCATAATTCATGCGTGTATCATCGAAGATAATGCTTTTGTTGGAATGGGTTCTATAATTATGGATTTAGCGCGAATTGAGCAATATGGAATGCTCGCTGCCGGAGCGGTTTTAACTCCTAAAAAAATTGTTAAATCTGGTGAAATTTGGGCGGGAAATCCTGCTAAATTTTTTCGTCAAATGACGCAAATTGAAAAAGATTATATTAAAGTTTCTGCACAGAATTATATCGAATTAGCTAATGAATATCGTCAAAAATAAAGCCGAAATCAAAAATATCTTTTTTTTATTACAAAAAAATTATTTCAAAATTGTTTTTACGGCACTTTTTCTTGTTTCAATAATTTTTATAATAGCTTTTATTGTAATTTTTTATTGCGATGTTTTTTATAAATTTAGTGATTTAGCAAAAGATAGAATTACTAAAAATCCACAATTAGCTCTCATAGTAACGCCATTATTATTTTGGCTTTCAGCTTTTTTGTGTAAAAAATACGCTTTTAATCCCTTGGGAAGCGGTCTTGATAACATTACTCTTGCTTTAAAAAAACTCGAAAAATATCCCAATAAATATAAAAAAATTGCCAATCTTATTGGATTTAAAATTGCCATTATAATATTTTTTAGCTCTCTAATTTCAACTTATTCCGGTGGTTCTTTGGGTCGCGAAGCACCTTCAATCATGATTGCGGTGAGTCTCGTTATAAGTAGTGCTTATTATTTGCGTAAATTTTTACTTAAAACTACTTTAGAAATTTGGGTTTATGTTGGTTATGCGATTGGCTTGGTTGTTGCTTTTAACGCTCCAATCGCCGGTATTCTTTATGTCGTTGAAAAAATTATCAAGAATAAAGCTAAAAATTATATTAAGGCTTTGATTCTAAGCTTTGTGGCGATTGTTATTTTGGTATTTTTACTCCATAACCATTTGCCAATTTATCCCGCGCACAATATTAAAATAATTAGTTTTAAATATTTGCATTATCTTATTTTTCTTACAATAATTTGTAGTATTTTAGCTTTCTTATTATTAAATATTTGTAGATATTATTATAAAAAAATAATTATTATAAAAAGTTATAAATGGCATTTTATTCCAATAATTTTTGGTTTAATCGTGGCAATTATTGGTATTTATTTTGGAATTTATTCAATTGGCGGAGGGATAAGAACCACAAATCAAGTTTTGTCGAATCCTCAAGAAATGTTTGGCTATAAAGAATTTTTTGGAAGATATTTATCGACAATTTTTACGCATATTACCGCAAGTGCTGGCGGTTTAGTTGCGCCTTCGATTGCTATGGGAGCAGTTGCGGGTTCAATTTACGGTTCTTTTTTTGAAAATATACCGCCGTTAATTTTTGTAATAGTTGGAATGGTGGCTTTTTTATCGCCAATTTTAAATGTTCCAATTACTTCAGCGATTGTTATAGTTGAATCAACCAATATTGATTATTCAAATTTTGTAATTTTATCAGTTATTTCTCTGATTTCTTTTTTTCTAAACATTATTTTTAAAAAAATATACTCTAAAATTCGTGTCAAATTATTTAAGTCAACAACAAATTAACGAAATATTTCAACTGGCAATTGAAGCGGGAGAGATTGCCGAACAAGCTTTTCTTAAAAAAAATTTTGAAATTTTTAACAAAGAAGATAATTCAAAAGTTTCATCAGCCGACATAGCAATAAGCAAATTAATTCAACAAGCAATTTCGCAAATCGTCCCCAATATTCCAATAGTTTGCGAAGAGGGCAGGGTTCGCGAATTTGAAAATGACATATTTTTTTTAATCGATCCAATCGATGGAACTTCAAGCTTTATAAATAATAGCGTTGAATTTTGTATAAATATTGCCTTAATTAAAAATCAAAAACCAATTTTTGGATTAATATACGCGCCTTTGTTTGAAGGCGGGAAGATGATTTTTAATAATCATCAAGACCAAATAGTTTTGTATAAGCGCAATGAAAATAAAAATTTTATCTTAAATAAAGCTATTTTTAACAATAGTTCTTTAAAAATAATTACAAGTTCTAGAACTAAAGATGAAGATGTTAAAATTTATATTGCGCAATTTTATCCACAATTTATAAATAATTTTAAGGTTGAAAAATTATCTTCCGCGGTAAAATTTTTTAGAATAATTGAAAATGAAGCAAATCTTTATCTTCATTTTCGTAAGTCAATGGAGTGGGATACCGCTTCGGGGCATATTTTGGTTAATTTGTGCGGAGCTAATCTTCGAACTCTCAAAAATGAAAATAGTAAGTTTTTTTTGGGCGAAGAGTTGCAATATAAAAAAAATAATTTTATTAATAGTGGTTTCGTTGTCGCTAAATAATTTTTTTAAAAATGGCTAGAAAATTTGAATTGAAGTGCTTATTTAATCAGCAAGAATTGCCGATAAGCTTTTATGTAGGAGATCCGCAAGAAACATCGCATCCAATTGGCTATCAAATGAAATATTTAACTCAAAGAGGGGTTGCTGTTCCAGAGGATGTCGTTAAGTCATTAACTGATTTAAACGAAATTGCCAAAAGAAATCGCGTTCCTTTTGAAGAATTGCTTCAATATGTAACTGATGAATTGAGTTCGGGGAGTGTTGTCAAAGATGCTTTTAATAAATTTAACGAAATAAGTCGTTTATTTGAAGAAGAAAAAAAGAAAAAAGATACAAATAATTAGTCGAATTTTAAATTATGAAAACAAAAAAAATTGCAGTTTTGTGTGGTGGCTGGAATTCTGAAAGAGAGGTTTCTTTGCGTTCGGGAGAAGGCGTTTACCAAGCTTTAATAAAGCTTGGATATAATGTTGAGAAAATTGATTTTTCACATCAAATTTTTGAAGATTTAAAAAAAATTAAGCCCGATATTGTTTTTAATTCGCTTCATGGACAATATGGTGAAGATGGCCGAATTCAGGGCGTTCTCGATATTCTTGAAATCCCTTATACCCATTCTGGATTGCTGGCGTCAGCCGTGTGCATGGATAAAATTTTAACTCGTAAACTTTGTGCGATTGAAAATATCGCCTCTCCGAAATATAAAATTTTAAATAAAGGCCAAGATGAGGAAAATAGGCAAAAGATTTTTGA
This sequence comes from Rickettsia typhi, assembly GCA_945890035.1. GTDB lineage: Bacteria > Pseudomonadota > Alphaproteobacteria > Rickettsiales > UBA1997 > CAILUF01. Next base: position 9,802 of record CAMDCJ010000004.1, on the reverse strand, counting down.
AATCGGTAAGCCATTCGTAATCAAGCCTATCAACGAAGGATCGAGTGTTGGCGTTGAAGTAATTTTGCCAAATTCAAAATTTGATTTCAGCGAATTTAAATGGCAATATGGCGATCAAATGATTATTGAAAATTATTTATCTGGTCAAGAAATTCATGTGGCGATTATGGATGGCAAAGCCTTGGGAGCAATAGAAGTGCGTCCTCACGGCTTATTTTATGATTATAATTGTAAATATACGGCGGGAATGACCGATTACATTATGCCCGCAGAAATTTCTGCAGAAAAATATGCCGAAGCTTTAAATCTTGCAGAAATATGCTACAAAGCCGTGGGTTGTCGAGGAATTAGTCGTGTCGATTTTATTTTAAATAATAAAAATTTTGGCGATAATTTATTTCATTTGCTTGAAATTAATACCCATCCGGGATTTACCCCAACATCTCTGGTTCCAAAGATTGCTAAGCATGTCGGAGTGCAGTTTGAGGACATTGTTGAATTTTTGATAAAAACAGCAAAATGCGGATAAAAAATTTACAGCAAAATATTAAAAATTTTTTTCTAACCAATTCTTTTTTGCGTAAGATTAAAAATATTTTAAATAATTTTATAAAGCCTATTTTATTAAGATCTTTTTTAGTTTCGATTGGTGTAATTTTTATTTTACTAATCGCAATTAAAATCTACAACCCCAAGCTTATAAATCAAATAAAAAACAAGGGCTCTCATTATTTTTATCGATATTTTCAACTCGATAATTTTAAATTTTCTTCAATAAATATTTCGGGAAATAAAAGAGTTTTAGATGAAGAAATTATTATGATTATTAAAAATTTTGAACTTGAAAAAGGCTCTTTGACCAAGTTAAAATCTGATAATAGCGATTCAATCCCCTTGATGCAAAATTTAATCGACGAGATTAAATCAAAATTAAGTTGGATTGATAAAATAAGAATAAAAAGACTTATGCCCGACATTCTAAATGTTGAAATTGAAGAATATCAGCCATTTGCAATTTGGATTAATGATGATGAAAAATTTATTATTGATAAGGAAGGTAATTCAATTCCTTTTCTTGAAGAATATGAGCGTAGCGAAGAGTTTAAAAATATGATAATTTTATCGGGACGAGGTGCTAATCAAAACGCTAAATCTTTGTTTAATATTTTAGTAATTAACTCTGAAATCAGTCAAGATATTTATTCGGCGAACTGGGTTGGAAATAGGCGCTGGGATATTCGTTTTTTTGACGGCTTATTGGTTAAGCTTCCAGAAATTGAAATTTCTAACGCGTGGCATGATTTAATTAAAATATATTCAGCATCGAAAAATGATAAAGCTATTAAGTCGATAGATTTAAGGGTTAGTGGCAAAATTTATTTGCAATATTACAATAAAAAATCCTTCGAAATTAATCTTCGCAAAATTTAAAAATACTTTCGCGCAAATTTACATTACGCTGTTTTTAAAAATTATTTTTCCTTGATTATTTTTTGATGAGACGAATTTAATTCTAAAATATTCAATTTATTTAAAATGAAAAATATTACTATTGATGGAAGATTTTATAGAGACCGAGAACTTAATTATGAATTTGCTTTACAGCACATAAATGCAAAATCTATTACTATTTACGATCCCTCAATCCGAGAAATTTCCAATGAAATATTAAATTTTAGAAAACTAAAATCTCTTGATCTTTGTGGATGCACCAACCTTGAAAAACTTCCAGAATCAATATCAAAACTTAAAGAATTAACATCGATTGAACTTACTAACTGTAAAAACCTTAAAACGCTTCCGCGCTTAGATCGAGAAGATTTTAAATCATTATTAAATATTGATCTTCTTGGGTGCGATAATCTTATATTCACTAAAGATTTAAGAAAAAACTTAAATGATTTAAGAAAAAATGGATGTTTTGTTTATTATCCAGAAGGTGAATTGAAATATAACGATCGGGTTATGGCTGGGGTTAGGTTTTCGGATAAAGAGGGTTCTCCCGCCACTTCTCCTATGGGGACTCGAACTGAGGTGCGGAGCATCTTAAAAGGGGGGTCAAGATATAGAGAGGAAGCGCAACGCCTTAGCGGTTCTTTACCTCCTTCTCATGATAGGTAAATAATAAGTATTTTTAAAAAAATGGGGCAATAATAACCTATTTTCTTCCTATTTTTGTTGAACCAATAAAAAAATACAGAACTTGAAGACGGGAATTTTATTCTTAAAATCTTTTTGCTGTAATAAATTAATTTTTTTATTAAAAATATTAAAAAAATCTATTTTTTTAATTTTAAAAAAGTAGATTTGAAGATTCAAATTTTTAATTTTTTTTCTTTAATGTCCAAAGTTTATAAAAATCTCAAAACCGTTGCCTGTCTTGATATTGGCTCGTCGAAGATGTTATGCATAATTGCCAATATTGGTAATGATGGCATTGAGATTTTGGGTTATAGTCACAAAGAATCTAGAGGAATTGCTTTTGGTGCGATTTCCGATATAAAACTTGCACAAAAATCGATCACTAATGTTATCGCCGAAGCTGAAAGAATGGCGGGGTTAAATGTTGATAAAATTCTCGTCGGAATTTCTGGAAGTCAACTCTTGTCAACTCGTAAAGATGTCGTTGATAAAATTTTAAAAGGCGTTGTTAAGCAATCTGATATTACAAATTCAGTTTCAAAAGTTCGTTTGGAATATTCAAAAAGTTTGAAAGAGCCAATTCATTTAATTCCAATAAATTATCGCATCGATGATTCGCCAGCGATTGTTAATCCGCGTCAAATGATGGGGCAAAAATTATATTCAAGATTTCATGTTATAAGTGCTTCAAAAACTGTTATAAGTAATATTGAAAATTGTTTAAAACATTGCCAATTATCAGTGGGAAGTTATGTCGCTGAGCCATATGCATCAGCACTTGCAAGCTTAAGCGAAAATGAATTAAATCTTGGTTCTTTGGTTATTGATATTGGTGGAAGCTCGTCTTCTTTTTGCATTATGTATGAAGAAAAACTTTATCATGTTGGGCATGTTATGATTGGCGGACAAAATATTACCAAAGATATTTCAACCATACTTGGTGTCAGAATTGATGTCGCCGAAAAAATTAAAAATTTAAATAACACTTTAATAATTTCGCCAATTGAAGAAAAGGAAGTTATAAAATTTAGATCTAGTGAAGGCTTAGAAGAGCAATCAATCGCCAGCATTTCTCGCGAAGATTTAAAAAATATTATTGAGTCGCGTTTGGCAGAAATTTTTGAGAACATTAAAGCAAATTTAGAAAAATCTCATATTCCGCTTGGAATGCTTCCAAATATTGTTCTGACGGGTGGCGTTGCCTCAACAATCGGTATCGATAAATTAGCCTCAGAAATATTTAAAAAGAATGTTAGAATTGGCTATCCTTCGAAGTTTAATTTAGCGCCAAATGAATTAATGAACACTTCTAGTTCTTGTGCGCTCGGAATGTTAATTTTCTTACGCAATAAAACTCTTAACAACAAATTAATCGACGGCTATGAATCAAAAAATAATTGGTTCAAAAAATTGCTGGATAAATTGGTTAGCGTCTAGGAATTAACGAGTCCTTGATGGATTTGAATCATTTTGATCTTCGCGAAGGGCATTAATTTTTTGCGTTAAAGTTGATTGAGTGCTACGGCTATCAAATTGCGAACCACTTTGTTCTGAATTTTTTTCTATTTTTAAGTGCTTTAAATCTGCGCTCAATTCAGCAATTTCTTCTTTGATTTTTTGCTCTTGTAATTTTTTGCGTTTTAAATCCCATAGCATTGCTTTTTTGCCACTGGAATTATTAATCGGATGCGATTCCGCCATTTCGGCAATTTCTTCAAAACGATTGTCCCATGCATCGATGCTAGCAATTTCAGTTTCGCTTACTTCATTCTCTACTCCACCTTCTTCGCGATCAAGATTGCGTTGCTGATTGCTCATTGGTCTAACATTATTTTTGCGTAAAAGCTCAATAATATCGTCGATTTTTTTGCCGTCTTCTTCGCTAATTTTCGCAGAAGAATCTGCGGATTTTTCTGTTAATTTTGTTTCTGATTTTTGTGTAGAATCTTGTATATTGCTGATAAAATTCTGATCACCGCCTTCATCGCCAGAAGTGCTTCCAGATGAGGATTCATCACTATCTGCATCCGCTTTTTTTTTGAATAATTTACTAAAAATATTTTTAATATTTGCCATTTTTAAAGAAGATTTTGTAATTTTTTTAAGATGTCATTCGCGCAATAAATTTTTTCTTCAAGAGTTTTAAAATTCATAATGAATAATAATTTTTGCCCATTTGCCAAACGAATTTTATTTTTACTTTCAAAAATCATTTTCATTAATTTTTCAGCGCCAGCAAATTTATTATTTTTGAAAGCAACAATAAATCCATCTTGAGCGATTTCTAAATTTTCAACACCAACTTTTTGACATAAATTTTTTAATAAAGCAACCTCAAACAAGTTTAAGATTTCTTGTGGGATTTTTCCAAAACGATCGGTCATTTCATTAATTAAATTTTCACGATCTTGAATATTTTTAATATAAGAAATTTTCTTGTAGAAGCTCATGCGTAGTGACAAATCAGACATGTAATCTTCGGGAATTAATAATGAAATTCCGAGTTTAATGGTGGTATTTTTTTCGAAATCTTCAATTCCATCAACCGCAAATTCAACATTATTTTTAATTTTTTCAATAGTTTCAACGAGCATTTGTTGATAAAGTTCAACCCCAGTTTCTTTAACATGTCCAGATTGTTCGTCGCCAAGTAAATTGCCACTGCCACGAATATCCATATCGTGCGAGGCAATGCTAAAGCCAACTCCAAGGGCATCAAGATTTTGCATAACCTCGAGTTTTTTGCGCGACTCGTCGGCGATTTTATGTTTATTGTCGAGCATAAAATAGCAATAACCGCGAACTTTTCCGCGTCCAACGCGACCGCGAAGTTGATAAAGTTGTGACAATCCAAACATTTCGGCTTTGTAAATTATCATGGTGTTGGCGCTAGATATATCAATGCCCGATTCAATAATCGTGGTTGATAATAATACATCGATTTTGCCATCGATAAAATCATTCATAATTTCTTCGAGTTGACTCGGATTCATCTGGCCGTGGGCGTGAGTGATTTTAAGTTCGGGCAATATAATTTTTAATCTGGGCTCCATCTCTTCAACATCGCGAACTCGAGGCACCACGAAAAAAACTTTACCGCTTCGATTATATTCGCGCATCACCGCTTCGCGAACAATCACCGAGTCATAAGGCATTACGAAATTTCTTACCGACAAGCGGTCAACAGGCGGAGTGGCGATTAAACTTAAATCTTTGACGCCGGCCAACGACATTTGTAAAGTACGCGGAATCGGTGTCGCTGAGAGTGTCAAAACATGAACCTCGGTGCGAAATTTTTTCAATTGTTCTTTTTGAGCAACGCCAAAATGTTGTTCTTCATCAATAATTAACAAGCCTAAATTATGAAATTTAAGATTTTTTTGAAGGAGGGAGTGAGTGCCAATTATAATATCGGCTTTGCCATTTTCAATTTCTTCGCGAGAAATTTTGGCTTCACTTGAGCTTACTAATCTTGAAAGTTGCACGATTTTAACGCCCGTGCCTTCAAATCTTTTGCAAAAATTTTTATAATGTTGACGCACCAAAAGTGTCGTCGGCGCAACTATGGCAACTTGAGAAAATTTACAAACAATGGCGCTTGCACGAAGAGCCACTTCGGTTTTACCAAAACCAACATCGCCACAAATTAAGCGATCCATCGGCGTGCCTTTTTGTAAATCTTGTTCAACTTCTTCAATCGCGCGCATTTGATCTTCAGTTTCAACGAAACCAAAGCGAGCACGAAATTCATCATAAAAATGCGTTTCAGGAATAAAAATTGGGGCTTTTTTTAATTGCCTCGAAGCCGCTATTTTCAATAATTCTTCGGCCGCCACTTTAATTTTTTTACGAACTTTATCGCGACGATTTCTCCAGCCCGCAACGCCCAATCGATCAAGTTGAACCAAAGAATTTTCGGCACCATAACGCGAAATTAAATTAATATTATCGACGGGAACAAAAAGCGTATCGCCACCACCATAAATTATTTTTATCATGTCGGTTTTGATGCCTAAAGCACTAATGGTGTGAATGCCGTCGAACTTGCCAATACCGTGGTCGCGATGCACAATTAATTCGCCCAAATGAATACTTAAACTTTCTTCGATTAATCTTTCGGAAGCTGATTTAGAAATTTTTTTACGAACAATTTTTTCGCCAAATAAAGCTTGTTCGCCAATGATTATAAAATCGCTGGTTTCAAAACCAAAATGAGTTGGAAAAATAAAACTGGCAATTTTGCCAAATTTAATTTTTTGAAAATCTAAAAAATTATCAAGATTATTTAAAGCCAGATTATAATCTTGCAAAATGCGCGCCAAGCGGTCTTTGAAGCCTTCGCTTAAAACTGCAATCGCCACTTTTTTAGTCGAATAATTTTGTAAAAAATTTTTTAATAATTCGACGACATCTTGTTTGTTTGTTCTAGAGGCGAGGGCGAAATCGGGAACATTTTTAAATTCTAAATCGATGATTCTTTGATCGGAATTATTAGTTTTGTTGCAATCAAAAGTTTGAAATTCAATGTGAGTTTTTTGTGAAATTTGTTGCGCAATTTCTAACGCCGAAAAATATAAAGAATTAGGTTCGACGGCGTTATAAATCGTCGAATTTTTATGATTTTTTTCGTCGAGTCGGGCTTTGTAATATTCTTGAATCAAGGCTTCGCGCTCTTCGCTTAAATTATAAATTTTTTCATCAAAAAAAACTACGGGATTTTTTAAATATTCAAAAAAACTTATCAAATTTTCTTGATAAAACATTGAAAGCCAATGCTCGACGCCATCAAAAGTTCGACCTTCAGAAATTGCTTGATAAAATTGATCATCAATTGAAGCACCAAATTTTTGGCGATATTTTTGACGAAAATTTTCAATAGTTTTTTGATTTAAAAGCACTTCGCTAATTGGCAAAATCTCAAAACTTTTAACGCTTTCTTGACTAATTTGACTGATGGGATCGAAGATTTTTATCGATTCAATTTCGTCGCCAAAAAAATCAATGCGATAACCAATTAAATCGCCCGCTTGTTGCATGACGACATCGATAATTCCACCGCGAACCGCAAACTCTCCGACACCGTTGGCATTGGATTGGCGAGTGTAACCTTTATTGATTAAAAATTCGCAAATTTGGTTCAAAGAATTTTTGGCCTTAACTTGCAAAAATAATCCCAAATTTTTAATGTCGTTTAAAGCGATGGTTTTTTGCATTAAAGCATTAATCGAAGTGACGATAAAATAATTTTTATCGGCGACTCGTGAACTTAAATTATATAAGGTTTTAATGCGACTTGCTAAAATTTGAGGCTTTGGAGATGCTCTGTCGTAGGGTGAACAATCCCACGCATAAAAATTTAAAATATTTTCCGTCGGATTAAAAAATCTTAATTGGCGATTTAAAATTTCAATTTCGGCATCATTTTGTGCAATAAAAATTTTATCACAATTGTTAAAATTTTGCGAAATTTCTGAACAAATAAAACCTTGCGAATCCTTGGGAATCTTGGTTAAAACGCAAGATTCTTTAATATGTTTAATTTTAATTCTGTAATCCATTTTAGTTTAGAATTTCAATCGAGAAATCGGCTTGGCTTTGATTTATATCGGGCGCAAGAACGGGAATTTTGTGGCTTTTGGCAACTTGTAAAAAAATATTAATTTTGTCGGTATTGTCAATTTCTAAATTAATTGAGGCGGTTAAAAATTCTGGTAAAAAATGAGCTTTTAAATAAGCCGTTTGATATGAAATCATCGCGTAAGCGGCGGCATGAGATTTGTTGAAACCGTAGCCCGCAAACTTATCAACTAAATCAAAAATTTCATTGGCTTGATGCTCGGAAACATTATTTTTTTTAGCGCCTTCGACAAAAATTGTGCGCTGTTGATCCATTTCTTCTTTAATTTTTTTACCCATGGCGCGACGCAGTAAATCAGCGCCTCCGAGACTATATCCCGCTAAAATTTTAGCAATTTCCATAACTTGTTCTTGATAAACAATAACGCCGTTAGTTTCCTTCAAAACCGCTTCGAGAAGCGGGTGAGGGTAAGCAATTTTTTCTTCGCCATGTTTGCGTCGAATGTAGGTCGGAATGTTGTCCATCGGGCCGGGGCGATAAAGCGAAATAAGAGCGATGATGTCTTCGATTTTATCGGCGCGCATTTGACGAAGTACGGCGCGCATGCCCGAAGACTCAATTTGGAAAACACCGATGGAATCTCCGCTGGCAAGCATTTCGAAGGTTTTTTTATCATCGAGTCGCAAATGAGCGATGTCAATTTTTATGCCACGAGTTTTATCGACAAGTTTTACGGTTTCTAAAATTGTTGTTAAAGTTTTTAAGCCTAAAAAATCAAATTTTACTAAGCCCGCCGACTCGGCATATTTCATCGAATAGCCAACCGCCGGCATGGTTGAGCCTTCGTCATTGTAAAGTGCACAAATTTCACGCAAAGGGCGATCGCCAATCACGACGCCGGCCGCATGAGTTGAGGCATGTCGATTTAAGCCCTCAAGTTTTAAAGCAATATCGACTAATTTGTTAATTTGTGGATCGTCTTGAATGGCTTGTTGTAAATCTTTATCCATCTCAATGGCCTTTTCTAAAGTAACCGCTTCGACGGCGTTAAAAGGAATAAGTTTGCAAATGCGATCAACTTGCGAATAAGGCATTTGTAGGACGCGACCCACATCTTTCAAAACCGCGCGCGCTTGCAATTTTCCAAAAGTAATAATTTGCGCGACATAATCAGTGCCATATTTTTTTTGCACATAATCAATCACTTCGTCGCGACGCGATTGGCAAAAATCAATATCAAAATCGGGCATTGAAACCCGTTCGGGATTTAAAAATCTTTCAAAAAGTAAGCCAAAGCGAATGGGATCGAGATCGGTAATTTGCAACGACCAAGCGATGATTGAACCCGCGCCCGAACCGCGTCCAGGGCCAACGGGAATTTCATTATTTTTGGCCCATTTTATAAAATCAGAGACGATTAAAAAATATCCCGAGAAATTCATTTTTATGATAACGGCCAATTCATATTCGAGGCGCTCGAAATAATGTTTTTCAATTTTTTGTTGCGTTTCGGCGTCGCTTTCTTCGATTAAGAATTTATTTTTCAAGCGCATCTTCAAACCTTCCAAACTTTGATTTCGAAGTTCATGAGCTTCATCGAAATTAACTTCAGTGCTGAATTTCGGCAAGGTTGGCGAGCGCTCGAAAGCCATGGTGTGGCACTTCTTGGCGATATTGATGGTGTTGGCGATGGCTTCGGGTAAATCTTTAAAAAGTTCTAAAAATTGTTCGTAATTTTTGAAATATTGCTCGGGTGAATTTTTTTTGCGATTCTCTTCGACCAAACTGTGGCCTTCGTAAATGCAAGATAAAATATCTTGAGCTTCATGCATTTCGGGAGTTAAAAAATAAACATCATTGCTGGCAACGATTGGAAGCGAATTTTCAAAAGCCAATTGCAATAATTTTTCTTCAATTAAATCTTCATTTTTTATGCCGTGGCGCGTGATTTCGATATAAAAATTATTGTTAAAAATTTTTTTAATTTCGAGTAAAATTTTTTGAGCCTGTTTATCTTGACCTTGAAGTAAAAGCTTGCCAATCAAGCCTTCCGAGCCACCGGACAAAGCAATAATTCCATTC
>CAMDCJ010000003.1 GCA_945890035.1 Rickettsia typhi | reverse complement strand
CTTTTAAACTAAAAAATATTTCAATTTTTCTTAAAAAAACCATCCAAAAATAAAAAAATAACATAAAAAATCAAAAATTTTTCTTTAAAAAATTTATAAATTTGTGGATTAAAAACAAAATCAAGAAATTGACTTTTTTGAAAAATTATTTTTTGTAAGTTTTTATTTTGGTTCGAGATCGATTATTATCGACGCTTTTTTTGACCCCCCACGATTCTAGAAACTTAACTACCGTTAAGTTTCTAGAATCCGCTCCCCCTCAAGGGGGGAGCTGGAGCCCAATGATATTGCGAGTATTATTAAAATTTGTAAGCCTGCAAAGAGCAAAGACAGGATTTTTTTGGTCGTGCTTACGCAACGACGGGACGGGATTATTTTGGTCGTGCTATCGCAACGACGGGCGCAACGACGGGACGGGATTTTTATGTCGTGCTAAGTAAAGCTTTCGGTGTTATAGCTCCCCCCTTGAGGGGGAGCGGGCTAAAATGTTTTAACGGTAGTTAAAACTTTTAGCCGTGGGGGGTCAGAAAACTTATAACATCAAAGGTTTTAAGATTATGTAAAAAATTGAAATGAAAAAATTCAAAAAAAGTCAATTTCTTGATTTCACTTTTAAACTAAAAAATATTTCAATTTTTCTTAAAAAAACCATCCAAAAATAAAAAAATAACATAAAAAATCAAAAATTTTTCTTTAAAAAATTTATAAATTTGTGGATTAAAAACAAAATCAAGAAATCGTCTTTTTTGAAAAATTATTTTTTGTAAGTTTTTATTTTGGTTCGAGATCGATTATTATCGACGCTTTTTTTGACCCCCCACGGCTAAAAGTTTTAACTACCGTTAAAACATTTTAGCCTGCTCCCCCTCAAGGGGGGAGCTATGGCACCGTAAGCTTTACAAAAGCTTTTACAAATTACAGGTTTGTAAGCGCGAGCGACTGGGGCACTATTTTTTAATCGTGCTTTTACGATATCCGTAAATAAAATAAATCAAAATTCCAAATGCGGTCCAAACTGCAAAATAATGCCAATTACGCGTCAATAATTCAAAAGTTAAATATCCACAAGATAAAACCGCCAAAGGTCCAACCACAAAAACCATCGGACATTTAAAACTTCTTTTTAAATTTGGTTGCTTAATTCTTAAAATCATTACCGCCAAAGCCACAACAATAAAACCAAATAATGTCCCAATGCTAGTCATTTCACTTAAAGTTTCGAGTGAAAAAACGCCAGCAATTAAAGCCACGGCAACTGTTGTAAGTAAAACGCTAATGTGCGGGGTGTTATATTTTTTATGCATTGAGCTTAATTTTTTTGGAAGCAACCCATCGCGCGACATCACGAAAAAAATTCGCGATTGACCGTAAAGCAAAACCAATAAAACCGAAGTAATTCCAGCAATTGCGCCCGTCGAAACTAGAGCCGAACCGATATTGCTTCCATTATCACGCAATGCTCTGGCCAAAGGCTCAGGATTATTTAGTGTTGAGAAATTTACAATTCCGTTTAAAACTAAAGCTACTGTGGCGTAAAGTATCGCGCAAACTCCGAGTGAAAAAATTATTCCGATTGGCAAATCTCGCTTAGGATTTTTACATTCTTCGGCGGTGGTTGCCACCGCATCAAAACCGATATAAGCATAAAAAATCGCTGCCGCTCCCGCCATAACTCCGCCAAAGCCAAAAGGCATAAAATTGCTATAATTTTCTGGTTTAATCATCGGCGTTGCCACCACTAAAAAAATAAAAATTACCGCTAATTTTACAAAAACTAAAATACGGGTAAACTTTACGCCCTGTTGAGTTCCAACATAAAGCATTGAACCAATTAATAACACGATTAAACTTGCTGGTAAATTTATAATACCGCCTTGACTCGTTGGCTTTGTAAGTAAATCTGGCAAAGAAATTCCCGCCGATTGCAAAATTCCAACCATATATCCCGACCATCCATTGGCAACCGCCGAGGCTCCAATGCCATATTCAAGAACCAATCCCCAACCGACTAACCATGCCACAAACTCACCGATAACCGCGTAGGTGTAGGTATAAGCGCTTCCCGAAACTGGCACCATCGAAGCGATTTCTGCGTAAGCAAGTGCCGCAAATAAACAAGCCAAGGCGCCGATTAAATAAGATAAAGCAATTGCTGGACCAGCGTGAGTTGCCGACGCCGTGCCCGTTACAACAAAGATTCCCGTACCAATTGTGCAACCAATTCCGATCATTATAAGGTCAAAAGCGGTAAGTGATTTTTTGAAGGAATTTTTTTGGGAAGAAGCAATTAATTCTTCGATTGATTTTTTGCGGAATATACTCATTTGGGTAATATTTAAAAATTAAAGTTTTTCTAAATTAAAAATAAACCGCGCTTTTAAACAATCTAGTAAAAAAATGAATATGATAATTTTTTTAGATTAACTCGCAGAGGAAAATTGTATTTATAAAGAATTAAATCTTATAAAGCACAAACTTTAAGCCCGAACAAATATTAAATTAATTTTAAAATTTGCTATTTTGAATTTAGTATTTTTATTTTGTTTTCTTTGCTAAGGCGCTTTTTTTATAACCGTAAGAAAAATAAAAAATGATGCCGATAACAAACCAAATTAAGAATGGTTTATAATGATCTTGCAATAATTTTATAATCAAAAATCCGCAACCAACAATCGCCAAAGGTGCAATAATTTCAACGAAAGGACATTTAAAACTACGCTCTAATTTTGGTCTTTTGTAGCGCAAAATTAAAACTCCAAGTGAAACTAGACAAAAGGCAAAAAGCGTCCCAAGACTACTCATATCGCCCATCGTGCGAATTGGAGTAAAGCCTGAAATTATCGCAACGGCGATGGTTACGACCAAAATTGAATAAGATGGCGTTTGATGTTTTTTGTGAATTTTTGAGAAAAATTTTGGCAATAAACCGTCGCGCGAAATTACAAAAAATATACGCGATTGGCCATACATCATCACCAATAAAACCGTTAACATTCCAGCTATTGCGCCAGTTCCAACTAAAGCGGAACCAATATTACTTCCGTTATCGCGCAAAGCTTGCGCTAGAGGCTGAGGATTTCCTAAGGATTTATAATTAACTATTCCGGTTAAACATAAAGAAACCACAACATAAATCACCGCGCAAATTAAAAGCGAACCGATGATTCCAATTGGCAAATCTCGTTTAGGATTTTTACACTCTTCGGCCGTTGTAGCAACTGCATCAAAACCCAAATAAGCGAAAAAAATCGCCGCCGATCCGGCAAAAACTCCCTTCCAACCATAAGGCATAAATTCTTGATAATTTTCAAATTTAATATGAGGCACCGCCACCAAAATAAAAATAAAAATTACCGCCAATTTTACAGAAACCAAAATACGATTGACCATAACGCTTTCTTTAGTTCCGATGAATAAAAGTAAGCCAATAAAACATGATACGAAAGCTGCCGGTAAATTAATTATGGCGCAATAAGTTCCGTCGGCGCAAAGTTGCGAAGGGGCTTTAGTAAGAAATTCAGGAATTATAATTCCGCCTTGCTGTAAAATTCCGACTAAATATCCCGACCATCCGGCCGCAACGGTTGAAGATGCCACGGTGTATTCTAAAATTAAACCGCAAGCAACTAACCATGCGATAAATTCACCCATAACCGCATAGGTGTAAGTGTAAGCGCTCCCGGAAACTGGCACCATTGAAGCCAATTCGGCGTAGGCTAATCCGGCAAAAACGCAAATTATGGCTGAAAATAAAAAAGATAAAGCGATTGCTGGACCCGCATGCTCAGCGGCGGCTTGACCAGTTAATACAAAAATTCCCGTTCCAATAATTGAACCAATTCCAATAAAAACTAAATCAAAAACTCCTAGAGTTTTTTTAAGGGTATTTTTTTTAGCCCCCTCAAGAATGCTTTCAAGAGTTTTTTTACGAAAAAGTAATTTCATTTTTGATATTTTTTGTTTTGATTTCGAAACTTAAATAACTCTAAAAAACTTTATAAAATTTATCAAATAAATTTTATAAAAAAAACAATATTTTTAAATAGTTGTATTGGAATTTGTAAAAAACTCATCGCGGGTTTCTCGCTTAAAAAAAATAGCCTAAACGGCTATTTTTAGCGAGGAGTCCTAAGGGGTTGCACCCCTATAATTTCTACTAACTCGAAAAGCTAACGGGTTCTAGCTCCCCCCTTGAGGGTTATTTGCGTTTAAAAAATAGCCTAAATGGCTATTTTTAGCAAATTACGGATTCTAAAAACTTAACGGTAGTTAAGTTTTTAGAATCATGGGGGGTCAGAAACCTTCAGTAACAACGAGTTTAATGTTATCACAAAAACTAAAACAAAAAAAATTCCAAAAAAAGCGATTTCTTGATTTTGTTTTTAATCCACAATTTTTTCATTTTTTAATTAAAAATCGGTGATTTTTTAGGTTAATTTTGTAATTTTTGAATGGTTTTTTTAGAAAAGTTTAGAATATTTTTTATTTTTAAAACAAAATCAAAAAATCGTCTTTTTATATTTTTTTTCAATTTTTATATAATCTTAAGCCCATTGATGCTCTAGGTTTCTGACCCCCCACGGCTAAATGTTTTAACTGCCGTTAAAACATTTTAGCCCGCTCCCCCTCAAGGGGGGAGTTAGAGCCTAAAGCTTTTTAAGAGTTTATGGAAATTTTAGGTTTGTAAGCCTCAAGGGGGGGAGCTAGAGCCTGAAGCCCGCTTGCATCTAAATAAACTCGTCGCGGATACGGCGATTTTCCGTTACTTAAAAGTGGTTTCGAATAACATTTTCAATCTTAAATCCAGGTTCTTCGCGTTAAAAAAATAGCCTAAACGGCTATTTTTAGCAAAGAACGGGATTAGGAGCCAAAGGCGACGTAAATCCCAGTCGCGAATCTTTTTCGAAGAAAAAGATGAAGCGTTTATCCACAAACAAAAATTCCAAAAGCTAAATTTGCGCTAGCAAATTTAATTATTCGTATGACAACAATTCTTCTTCAGCAATTTCTTGAGTTATAACATCGTTATTCATTAAATCTTTTAATGAATCTTTGAGAAGTAACATGCCGTTTTTACGACTTAATTCAATAATTGAATTGATTTGCGGAATTTTATCTTCGCGAATCAAATTACGCACTGAAGCGTTTGCTAACATAATTTCAAAAGCCGCACATCTTCCGCCATCGCGTTTTTTTACTAATCTTTGCGAAATAACCGCTTTAATTGAGCCCGACAAAATTGAGCGCACCGCTGATTTTTCTTCAGACGGGAAGATATCAATAATACGATTTATTGTTTGCGCCGCCGAGTTGGTATGAAGAGTCGCCAAAACTAAATGCCCGGTTTCAGCCGCAGTTAAGGCCAAGCGAAAAGTTTCGATGTCACGCATCTCACCGACCATTATAACATCTGGATCTTGGCGCAACGAACTTTTTAAAGCTTCATTAAATGTATTTGTATCCGAACCTAATTCGCGTTGATTTATTAAAGAGCGTTTATTTTCAAATATATATTCCACCGGATCTTCGATGGTAATAATATGGCGCATAAAATTGTTATTAATATAATCAATTATGCCCGCCAAGGTGGTTGATTTTCCGCTTCCCGTAGGACCAGCGACCATAATCAAGCCTTTTTTTAATTTCGCTAAATCCTGAACAATATAAGGCGCATTTAATGAAACTAAACTTTTTATATCTTTTGGAATCAAGCGAAACGCCGCAGCGGGACCGCAAATAGTGTGATAGGCGTTAACTCGACAACGATAATTTTCGGTGGTTTGAATTGAAAAATCTACTTCTCGATTTTCAATATAAAATTTCTTTTGCTCCTCAGTCATTATTGAATAAAGCATGCCATAAACATCATCTTTGCTCAATACTTTAGTGTCTCTGTAGTCAACTAAATCGCCATCTAATCGTAAAATTATTCGATAATTTGACGAAAGATGCACATCAGAACAATTTTTTATTCTAGCTTCTTCGAGAATTTGCTGGATCATATCATTTGTTTAATTTTTTCGATTCTTCTTTTTACAGAATCAAGGGCAATTTCACGATTAGAACTATCATTGTTTTTTACAACTATCGAATACATTTCCAAAGCTTTTTCATATTCTTTATTTTGATCAAAAAGCACTCCAAGATTATAACAATAATCGATATTATTGTAATCCAATTCCAAAGCTTTTGTATAATTTTTAATCGCCGAATTGTAATCAGAAATTTTTTCATATGCGAGCGCCATGCTAGCAAATAAATAATGTTTTTCGGGATTTTGTATAGTTAGTCGGTTCAGCATGTAGATTGCTTCGCGTGGAGATTCTTCAATTAATATCGCAATGATATTACTGATAATTTCATCTTTGTTTTCCGCATCGCCTTTAAGCAAATCGTAATAAATATTTTTAGCCTGTTTATTTTGAGAAAGTCTTTGATAAACAACTCCCAAAGAATATTTTGCGTAAAGATTTTGTGGCTCTTTTTGTAAAATTTCTTTGTACATTTGAATAGCAATTTCATATTGCCCAACCAACACCGAATTGTAAGCAAGCTTCTCTTTTTCGCGAACATCTTTGTCAATTTTAACTTTGTCGACTAAAACAATATTCATCTCTTCTGGAGTATATTTTTTTTCTTCTTCATCTTTTTGGGGGAGGCTTCCCATCGTAGGTTTATCTACTAAATTTGAACCATATTCATTGTTATAAACATCAAATTTTTCTTGCGCTGATTTATCGAATAATAAGTTTTTTTCAATTTCTCGAGTAAGGTCGGAGTTGCCAATATCAAATTGCGCATGAACTTCTTGAGCAAAAAAAGATGTTAAAAATAATGCGCAAGATATGGTTTTTATTGCGAAAAATGTAGGTTTTTTAACTCTCGGCATTTGAAAATTTTTCAATTTTTTTTTGGTTTTTTAAATATATCATTATCGCCATAATTGAAGCGGATGTAATGCCCTGAATCTTGCTAGCAACCGCAATAGTTGCTGGTCGATATTTTAACAATTTTTCACGCACTTCATTAGACAAACTTTGAATCAAATCATAGTCAATATCAAGGGGAATTTTCATTTTTTCTTCTTGACGAAAAATTTCAATATCCTGACTTTGTCTTTTTAAATATGATAAATATGTGGCGTTAATTGCAACTTGTTTTTTTGTTTCCATTTCAATTTGGGAAATTTCTTGATTCCAAATTTTTTCGATAATTTCAAAATTAATTTCGGGAAATGAAAGTAATTGATAAGCTGATCTTACGACACCGTCTTGTTTAATCGTGATTCCAAAATTTTCTAATTTTTTAGGAGAAATTTTTAAATCTTCTAAAATTTTCGTGGCTTGTAAAATTTTATTTTTACGAATTAGAAAACTTGCTAATCTTGCTGGCGAAATTACGCCGAATTTTTCACCAATTTCAGTTAAACGCAAATCGGCATTATCGGCACGAATACTCAAACGATATTCTGCGCGTGAAGTAAGCATTCTATAGGGTTCAGAAGTTCCAAGTGAAGTTAAATCATCAATCATTACGCCGATATAACTTGTCGAGCGATCTAAAACAAATTCTTGGTCATTTTTTAAAGCTTTCAAACCGGCGTTAATTCCGGCGACGATGCCCTGCCCGCCTGCTTCTTCATAGCCCGTAGTGCCATTAATTTGCCCCGCAAAAAATAAATTACGAATTTTTTTAGTTTCGAGTGTTGGCAATAATTCGCGCGGATCAACATAATCATATTCAATGGCGTATCCCGCTTGCGAAACCACGCAATTTTCCAAACCTTTAATTGATTTTAAAAATTGCATTTGCACCGCAAGTGGCAATGAATTAGAAATGCCATTTGGATAAATTAAATCACTGTCCAAACCTTCTGGCTCTAAGAAAATTTGATGGCGCTCTTTATCATAAAATCGATGAATTTTATCTTCAATCGAAGGACAATAACGCGGACCGATTCCCGAAATTCCTCCGCCATACATCGCCGATTCATGTAAATTATTTTTAATAATTTCGTGAGTTTGTAAATTAGTGTAAGTAATGTAGCAAGCGGTTTGCGGAACTTTAATTTTATCGGTTAAATATGAAAATGGTTGTGGCGGATTATCGCCCGCTTGAATTTCAAGTTCAGAAAAATCGATTGAGCTTTTTAAAATTCGTGGCGGAGTGCCAGTTTTCAAGCGCCCGAGATTAAATTGATATTTTTGTAAACAATTAGAAATGCCGTAAGAAGCTTCTTCGCCAACTCTTCCCGCCTTAGTTTGCTCTTTGCCAATATGAATTACTCCGCGCAAAAAAGTACCCGTTGTCAAAACCACCGATTCTGCGTAAATCGTTTCACCGCTTGCTAAAATTACGCCTTTAATTTTGTTATTTTCAATTATTAAATCCTCAACGGAATTATAAAGAATTGTTAGGTTTGCATAATTTTCAAGAATTTCTCTGATGGCGATTTTGTAAAGTTTGCGATCAGCTTGCGCTCTAGGCGAATGCACCGCATAACCTTTTGATGAATTTAAAATTCGAAAATGAATTCCGGCTTTATCGATAACGCGACCCATGACGCCGTCAAGCGCATCAATCTCGCGAACTATAGTGCCTTTGGCGACGCCACCAATTGCTGGATTACACGACATCTCGCCCAAATTTTCAAATTTTTTGGTGATGAGTAAACTATCGGCGCCCATTCTGGCAGAAGCACAAACCGCTTCAATTCCAGCATGACCCGCCCCGATAACAATAGTTTGAAAATGTGTTTTTAAATTTTTATAATTACTCACAAAGAACTTATATTAATTATTTATTAAATTATGGTTAACCCGATGTTATATACTTTAAAATAAAAATTAATGTTAAAGTGAAAATTTTTTATGCAGATCAGCGAATCGGCCTTTGCCCTGGCCCTTTCTCTTGTTGTATTGGTCCCCAAACTAAAGGATGGCAATGAAAATTTGGCGCTCCCGCTCCCGCTCCCACTGGCATCACCGCCATCGGAGGCGTCATTCCAATATTGATCGGCCCTCCCATCATCGGCGCTACCCCTAGAAATTGAGCTATCGGAGGCATCGTACTCGCCTGGACCGGAGCTCCCCCTTGATCTACTCTCAAGTCTCCTTGCCTCACAACAATTGGCAAATTCGGATCAGCCCCTCCTCCTATAACTTCGCTTTGTGTTGGATACATCACATTATAATTTCCTGGCTCCAGAGGAGGAGGCATTCCCCCTCCCATCGGCATTCCCCCTCCCATCGGCGGTTGCGTCATCGTATATTGTAACGGAAATTGCTGGCCATGGAACACATTAGTTCCCATCGGCGCTCCCATCATCGGCGCTCCCCCTCCTTGAATCGACATTCCCCCTCCCATCGGCATTGACACCGAATGAGGTCCCCCTTGAAATTGATCTTTTTGCTGGGAAGCCGGCGTTTGCGCTCCATGTTGCGCTACAATTGGAAGTGGAAATACACTTCGAGATTGCTCCTTCATAAAATCATGACCAGTAAATTCATTGGGCTCTCCACATTTCACTTTCTGATTACCGTGTTCTTTCTCTAACATAGAATCTTCTGTATTAAGTTCTGTATGAAGACCATACAATACCTTAACGAACTTTCCATTTTGTATTTTATATTTTAAAGTCGGTTTATTGTCTTCTTCTTTGTGCGTGTAAATTTTAATTATTTTTTGATTTGCGTTGCCCAATTTAATTTTATTTTTTAAACCCCAAAACTTACCACCCTCAACATCTTTCTCTTGTACAAATACACCCTTTCCATCTTTTCTAAAATATTTAAGAGAATCTTGATTTATAACTTGTTTTTCATTTTTTTTTTCAACACTAAACTGAAAAAATACCTCTTCACCATCTTTTGTTCCAGCGTTGATATTTATACTATTTAATTCTGCACTATGTATATCGCTAACCGTAATATTTATTTTCTTTTCATCATTTATCGGGCGCTCTATTTTAACATAAGCAAAAGGTTTATATTCAAAAACGCCTTTACTATTCAGTATTTCAGTCTTAAATCTACCCGCCTTCAAATTATTTGAGATAAATGTATCGGCAAAGGCATCAAGAGTTCCATTATCATTTGTAACTTTTACACTTGGTGTTTGAGTTTTAAGAAAATCATTAATCTCAGCAACATTTTTAAGATTTTTAAATTTATCTTGATCTAAAGATTCAAAATCAATTTTATTCTTAAAATTTTCAAGCTGTTCTCTAACTAAAATTCTATAATTCCCTAAATCTCTAGCGCCATCATTATCAATATGAATTCTTGTTTTATTTTCATCCCCATTTATATCAATATAATTTCGTTCACCACTTATTACACAACTCCCAATTGTTATAGGTTTTGCCAACTCCATTTTACAAATCTTTACTAGAGGGGAGACACCTCTATTTGAATCTCCATTGCCATAATAATTAGCAAAAAATTCTTCCGGTGAAACTTTGCCCCCTTGAGAAGCAGAATATTCATGAAAAATTATAGAAGTTTTTGAAGGTTCAGGCTGTTTTGTGGTGGGGGTATTTTGAACTGATGTACCACTCGATGAAAAATAAGATATAGAATAAAGTTCTTTTATCTTCCGCTGATCATCTTGTTGAAGGAAAGGTTGAGGAAATTGGCCTGGAAATTGCGATAACATATGACTTTGAATATAAATTTTTAATTAAAATCTTAATAAATTTAAGGAAAATTTTCTCTAATTAAATTTTTTAACAAAACTTTATAAAATTATACAAATTTTGTTATTCGATAATAAATCTAAATTTAATTTCCTTTGAATGCAAAATAAATTTAATATATTTAATTTCACTAACCTTCTTTTAAAAATATATAAATTTACTCCTTAACATAATTTTTTTCAAAAAAATTCATTTTAAGGACAAATTAAATTGCAATTAATTGCTGAGCCTTTGAGAATTTTTTAAATTTTTTCAATATTTTCATTCCAATATTTATCAGAAATAATTTCATGAATCCGCGAAATTGTTCGTGAAAAATAATGGGCAAAAACATTAGCATTTTTAAAATTAGTTAAATTTATTTTTGACATCATAATAAGTAAAACTTTATTTTCATAAGCTTCGTCGATAAATAAAGTAAAGCGCCGAATTTCGTTAATTTGATCTTCTTGAAATAAAGGAATTTTTTGTAAAAAAATTAAATCAAATTTTTGACAAATTTCTTTGAAATCCGCCGAAGAATAATTTTGTTCAAACAATTCATTAAAATTAAAAATTGCAATATTTTCAAAGGCTTTTTTAACAATTATTTCGCGCCCCCACGACTCTAATTTTACAATATTTTTTGGTTTATTTTTAGTAAAATCGTCGATAATTTCTTGAAAAATTTGACGATTTTTTGGATTAGAAACAAAAAATCTTTTGGTTAATTTGGCGCGATTATGCTTTCTATAATCGGTCGTGGAATTTAAATTCAAAACCTCAATTTTTTTTAATAAAACATTATTAACAAATTCAAGAAAAACCTCTCTTTGCAAGCCATTTTTATAAAGATTTTGTGGATGCAAATTGGCAGTAATTACGACCGTAATTTGTTTTGAAAAAAAATATTCAAAAATGCGCGCAAGAAGCATGGCATCTGCAACATCAAGAACTTGGAACTCATCAAAACAAATTACTTTTTGATCGGTTATAATTTTTTTTAACGCCTCAATTAAATCATCATTGTTTTTTTTATGATTTTGACGAATTTCATGCAGGGTTTTATGAATTAAAATCATAAAACTATTAAAATGAAAATAAATCTTTGGAATATTTGTAATTTTTTCGTAAAAATCTTTCATCAACATGGTTTTGCCTCGCCCGACATCGCCATAAATATAAAAACCATAAAATTCATTTTGCATTTCAGGAGACTTAAATAAATTTAATAAATTTTTCTTAAAATCAACTTCTGGTTTTACGATTTCAAGCTTTTGCGCAAGAATATCGAGTTTATTTTTTATAATTATTTGCGAATTATCTAAATTCATTTTGTTGAAAAAAAATTAAAAATTTAAATTGCAGTTAAGCTTTTAAAAAATAAAATGCTTTTGTAAGTTTTAATTAACACCAAATCAACTTGGTATAATTTTAATTTTTGATTCTTTACAAAGCCATTAAATTATTTAATTTTTGAAGATTTAATTTACAAAAATCATGAATATTAATTTCGACATTCTTTCAGTTTTAATATTTTTACCTTTAATTTCGGCAATTTTTTTATTGCCCCTAAAAGTTAAAAATACTTTATTTTACTTTAGTTATGGATGTTTTTTTAGCATCATAAATTTTTTGCTTTCTGTCTTCGCCATAATTGCTTACGATTGGCGCACAGGCGGTTTTCAATTCCAAAATATTTTTAAAATTTTTGCCGAAACTGACATAAAATATTTTGTTGGAGTTGATGGCTTGGCAATCACCATGATATTTTTAACCGCACTTTTAACGCCAATTTGTTTTGTAATTTCTTACAAAACAATCGTCAAACGCGCCAAAGAATTCGTCATCGCTTTCTTAGTAATTGAAGCGCTCGTTATCGGCGCATTTTCCTCGCTCGATTTACTATTTTTCTACATTTTCTTTGAAGCGACTTTAATTCCGATGTTCCTAGTAATCGGCATTTGGGGCGGAGAAAATCGCGTTTATGCTTCTTATAAATTCTTTATTTACACCTTGGCGGGTTCGGTATTTTTCTTGATCGGAATTATTTTAATTTTCTTATTCACCAAAACCACCGATGTCATAATTTTAACAAAAACTTTAAAAGAATTTTTTCCACTTAATTACCAATTGGCATTATTCGCTTTATTCTTTGCGTCTTTCGCAATTAAGGTTCCAATGTTTCCATTTCATACTTGGCTTCCAGATGCGCATGTGCAAGCTCCAACTGCTGGCTCAGTAATTCTTGCGGGAATTTTAATTAAACTTGGCGCCTTTGGATTTTTGCGCTTTTCTTTGCCATTTTTTCCGTTAGCTTCGCAATATTTTGCCGACACAATTTTCATATTAAGCGTCATCGCCATAATCTACGGGTCATTCGTTGCTTTAATGCAAGAAGACATGAAAAAAATGATTGCTTATTCTTCGGTTGCTCATATGGGTTTTGTAACTATGGGAATTTTTAGCTTAACACAACAAGGCATCGAAGGCGCTATCTTTCAAATGATTAGCCATGGCGTAATTTCTTCGGCTTTATTTATTTGCGTTGGCTTTATTTACGATCGCTTACACACTAAAAAAATTGCCGATTTGGGAGGCATCGCTTCAAAAATGCCAAACTTTGCGATGTTAGCGATGATTTTCACATTGGGTTCGGTGGGTTTACCGGGAACTAGCGGTTTCGTCGGTGAATTCCTTACTATAATTGGCGCTTTCAAAGTTAATAAATTTATCGCACTCTTGTCAGGTCTTGGCGTTATTTTTGGCGCTTGTTATATGCTTTGGCTCTACAAAAGAGTTTGGTTCAGCGAAATTCATAATAAAAAAATCGAAGAACTTCGAGATCTCGATTTTTGTGAATTTTTAGTATTGTTATCTCTCGCTATTTTGGTTATTGCACTCGGAATATTTCCAAGTTTAATATCAAATTTCTTTAGCGAACAGTCGGCGCAACTCAGTATTTTCGTAAACACTTTGACGCCTTTAAAATAATCTTCTTAACTATTTTTAAACATGAAATTTTCTTTGTTAATACCAGAATTAATTTTATTTTTCGGGGCCTTATCCCTTTTAATGCTCGATGTTTTTTTTAACAAAAAAAACCAACGATTCATTTTTTTCGCACATTTTTTTTCTTTAGCGGTTTGCGGTTTAGCGCTATCTTTTGCCGTGAAAAATTTTGGAATACCCGAAACTTCTTTTAACGATATGCTAAATTCTAAAGCGATTATTTCCTTTATGAAATGCATTATACTTTTATTGCTCGTAGTCATAATTTTGATTTCCGTACGCTTCGTTTTTTCGCTCGAAAAATATGGTTCGGAGTTTTTAGCTTTAATGATGATTGCTACAGCCGGAGGCTTAATCATGATTTCTGCCAATGATTTATTATTATTTTATTTGGGCTTGGAACTTCAAGCTTTATCTCTTTATCTCTTGGCTTCATTCAGCGTCAAATCCACTCGATCTTCTGAAGCTGGTATAAAATATTTTATCCTCGGAAGTCTTGCTTCTGGATTATTATTATTCGGAATTTCAATGGTTTACGGCTATTCGGCGACCACAAATTTCACCGTCCTTCAAGATTTAATTGGCAAATTAAAGCCCGAAGAAATGCCGATTGGCTTGGTTTTTGGTATGATTTTAGTGGCAACGGCAATGTTTTTCAAAATATCGGCGGCACCTTTTCATATGTGGGCGCCAGATGTTTATCAAGGCGTGCCAACTATAGTTCTAGCCTTCTTTGGAACCGTCGTAAAATTCTCAATGGTTATTGCGTTAATCTTTTTATCGTTCAATATTTCTTGGGTTATTTTAGGCAATATTTTATTAATTGTCGCCATCGCCTCAATTATCATTGGAAGCTTTGGAGCAATTTATCAAAAAAATCTCAAAAGACTTTTTGCATTTAGTTCAATAACTCACATCGGCTTTGTTTTACTTGCTCTTTCACCTCTCGATAAATCAATTTTCAATTCATGTATTTTTTACATGATTGTTTATAGCATTATTTCGCTTGGAACTTTTAGTTTTTTAACAATCATGCGCTCACCGCAAGAGATTGAAAATGACGAAACCGACGAAAAAACTTTTGATATTTCTTCACTTTCTGGACTTTCAAAAACTCATCCTGTCATGGCTTTTTCTTTAACCGTATTAATGCTTTCAACCGCTGGAATTCCGCCACTTGCGGGCTTTTTCTCAAAATTTTATATTTTAAAAAGCGCTATTTCAACCGGACTTTTCCTTTACGCCCTTATTGCCGTAATTTTTTCAGCAATTTCAGCTTTTTACTATTTGCGAATTATAAAAATTATGTATTTTGATGAACCGAATGGCAACCTTGAAATTGAAGATTTCGGCAATGCGCGCTTAGTTGTTTTTGTAAGTGCGATCGTTAATATCGGCTTAATGTTTTTCATCGATCCAATCATGAATAGCCTCACTAATTTTCTAAGTTAAACATGGTCACAACAACTCGTAAATCTGATATTCCAATTACTGGCGAAATAGTTATCGCTCCAGATAAATCAATATCGCATCGCTCTATAATTTTTGCTTCTCTCGCTAATGGTAAAAGTAAAATTTATAATTTACTCGAAGGCGAAGATGTTTTAAAAACCATTAATGCCATGCGTTTAATGGGCGTTGAAATTGAGAAAAAAGAAAATTTTTATGAGGTCAATGGTAGCGGAATTGTCGGACTTCTTGAGCCCAGCGATATTATCGATATGGGTAATTCCGGAACTTCTTCGCGCTTGCTTGCGGGCTTAGTTTGTCCTTATAATTTTACGAGTTTTTTTACTGGAGATGCCTCACTTCGTAAGCGTCCAATGGGTCGAGTTTTTGAACCAATTCAAAAATTTGGTGCCAAAATTATTTCAAGAAAAAATAATTTAATGCCATTCGCAATCGTTGGTAATGAAGACGCCATGCCGATTGAATATGCAATGAAAATGGCGTCGGCGCAAGTAAAAAGTTGTATTCTTCTGGCGTCACTTGCGGTTAAAGGTACAACGACAATTATCGAGCCTGAAAAATGTCGTGACCACACCGAAATTATGATGAAATATCTTGGTTTAAAAATTTCTCAAGAAAATTTAAATAATGGCACAAAAATTTCTTACAATGGCTTGCAAGAATTTGCGGGACGCGATTTTGAAATTCCTAACGACATTTCCTCTTCGGCATTTTTTATGGTCGGCGCCCTTCTCGTTAAAAATTCAAAAATTTTGTTAAAAAATATCGGCGTTAATTCTTTGCGAACCGGCTTAATTACAACACTTCAAGAAATGGGTGGCAAAATCGCCTTGAAAAATATTCGTGAAATTGGTGGCGAAAAAGTTGCCGATATTGAAGTTGAGGCCAGCTCTCTAAAAGCAATTAATGTACCGGCAAGTCGCTCTGCAAGCATGATTGATGAATATCCAATTTTGGCAATTGCGTGCGCTTTTGCCAACGGAACTTCAAAATTAAATGGCTTGGCCGAATTAAAAGTAAAAGAAAGTAATCGTTTGGCGATGATTGCCGATAATTTACAAAATTGCGGTGTCGAAGTTAAAATCGGCGATGATTTTTTAGAAATTAAAGGCGGTTTTGCGATGCCTAAAAATGTTGTTGCCGTTAAAACGGCGATGGATCATCGCATTGCAATGTCATTTTTAATTATGGGACTGTGCCTAGAAAATGGTGTTCAAATTGATGATGACGAAATGATAAAAACTAGCTTTCCGAATTTTGAAAAAATTATTTCGCAATTTATATAATAAATTTTTTTAGTTTTATTTACCAATTTTAAAATAAATAATTATGACACAAGCTTTTCGTCTCGAAACCGATTCTTTTGGTGAAATTAAAGTTCCCGCCGAAGCCTACTACTCTGCGCAAACACAAAGAAGCATTCAAAATTTTTCAATCTGCACCAATAACGCTGGACATAAGATGCCCAAGGAAGTTATTTACGCAATGTTGTTGATTAAAAAAGCTTGTGCCTTGGCGAATAAAGACCTGATGGCCGTTGATCCAAAATCTGATGAATTTAAAAAATTTTCGCCTGATTTAGCCGATAAAATTGTCGAAGCGGTTGACGAAATTTTGCAAAAATTTGAGTGGTTTTATGAAAATCATTTTCCTTTGGTGGTGTGGCAAACTGGCTCTGGCACTCAAACCAACATGAATGTTAATGAAGTTATTGCTTCGGTTGCCAATGAAAAAGCTACGGGCAAAAAAGGTGGAAAATCTCCGGTTCATCCGAATGATCACGTTAATTTAGGACAAAGTTCTAACGACACCTTTCCTACAGCCATGAATGTGGCGACGGTTTTAATAACTTACCAAAAATTACTTCCGACTTTAATTCGCTTCGCTAACGAACTTGCGAAAAAAGAAAATGAATTTGAAAATATAATTAAAATTGGTCGAACTCATACCCAAGATGCAACGCCGGTGACTCTTGGACAAGAATTTTCGGCTTACAAAGTACAAATTCAAACCGCGTCAGTTTTTATCGCACAAAATATGCCTTATGTTGCGCACCTTGCCCAAGGTGGCACGGCGGTTGGCACGGGACTAAATTCTCATCCGCAATTTTCTAATAAATTTGTAGAAAAAATTACCGAAGTTTCAGAAATTAAAAAAATTCATAAAGAATTATTAGATTTAAAATTATGTCGAACCGATTCGAAAGATGGTTGGTGGCAAGTTAAAGATTCGGTCTTAAATAATCTTGGTTTAGATTATGCCGACGAATTTTACTCAAGCAAAAATAAATTTTTCTCGCTTGCCTGCAATGATGAACTCGTTAATTTTTCTGGCGCGCTCAATACCACCGCAACCGCTTTAATGAAAATCGCCAACGATATTCGTTTTTTAGCTTCGGGTCCGCGCTCTGGCCTTGGCGAAATTTCTTTACCAGAAAACGAACCGGGGTCATCAATCATGCCGGGGAAAGTTAATCCTACACAATGCGAAGCCTTGACGATGATTGCTTGCCAAGTAATTGGCAATCATCACGCTACAACAATTGGTGGCATGAATGGACATTTCGAACTCAATGTTTTCCGTCCGATGATTATTCGTAATATTCTTGAGTCGATTAATTTAATCTCCGACGGCGTTAATAGTTTCGTTGATAATTGCCTCGTCGGAATTGTTGCTAACAAAGAAAGAATAGCAGAGCTTCTCAATAATTCATTGATGTTGGTGACGGCGCTTAATCCTTATATCGGCTATGATAATTCGGCAAAAATTGCCAAAAAAGCTCATAAGGATGGTACAACTTTAAAGGAATCAGCGCTGGCTTTAGGCCTAGTTAGCGAAGAGCAATTCAATGAATGGGTTGATCCGAAAAAAATGGTTTAGTTTAAAATGCCGTTTATAATTTATAACAAACTAAATTTTTACTTTAAAGCGTGAGATTGTTCTTGCGCGATATTATTCCAAGCCAGTTGTTGCATTGTAAGCTTTTTGGGCGACGGAGATTTAGATGGTGAAAGCTTCATGTCATCATTACTCGGAGTCTGATTATTCTGATGAGATCCTTTCAACGGAGATTTTGCAGACTTCGTGTCATCATCATTCTGGGTCTTATTATCCTGAGTAATTTTTGAATTTGACTCTGCAGTTTCAACCTCACTAAGATTATTTTTATTTATCAGACCTCCAAAGAACCCCGAAAGACAACCATAATCAACAGCATTTAATTCAGCTTCGTCAGTTGCCGAAAGAAACCCAGAAGGATTAGAAGCTTTTTGGAGAGCGGATGATTTTAAAAATTTTTGTGGGCGACAGATGTAAACTCTGGCAACTCTTCTCTTTCCCTTTTATTTGTCTCACTAATAGATTTTGATTGATCGCGCAATTCTACCTTCATAAATAAAAATTAAATTGTTAAATTTGTATTTAAAACTTTGTATTATTAAACACGAAAGATAGCCAATTTATTTTTAACTTATTGAAATAAATATTTTTTTTGAAATAAAATGAGAAATTATTTTTTTAATTAACTATCCTTCCAACCTTTTCTTTTTAAGAAGAATTCATAGGAATCCTCAAAGGTAAATGTTTTGTCGTCATCAAAAACAACTAATTTATTTGCGATTTCTTTGAGCATTCCTTCATCGTGCGAAACCATAATTAATGCACCTTCAAAGCTTTTTATCGCTTCTTTAAGTGAATCACAAGATTCCATATCAAGGTGATTTGTTGGCTCATCAAGCAATAATAAATTCGTACCTCTTAACAAGATTTTTCCAAGCATCACGCGACTTTTTTCGCCACCCGAAAGTACCGAAATTTTTTTATTTGCCAAATCACTCGAAAACATCATATTACTACAAACTTGTCTTACGCGACTTTGTGGCAAGCGCTCGTCAACTTTTTGAAGTTCTTCAAAAACAGTTGAATTTTTATCTAAACGATCAATATTCATTTGCCCAAAAAAACCAATTTCGACTTTGCTATGAACCTTAACTACGCCCTTCAAAGGTTGTATATCTTGCGTTATAAGTTTTAACAAAGTTGATTTTCCTTTACCATTTTTACCAATTACACAAATTTTTTCGCCATTGGCAATTTTAAAAGATAAATCATTAATTAAGCGATTTTCAGGATTATAACCAAATGCCAAATTTTCAACTTCAATTAAATTTTCTTTACTCGCAAAAGGCTTGTGATTAAAGGCGAAATCAAGATTTTGAATATTGTCTAATTTTTCTTTTACATCAATTTTTTCAAGCATTTTAACTCTTGATTGGACGCGACTGGCTTGACTCGCTTTAGCTCCAAAACGATCAATCCATTCTTGAGTTTTTTGGCGTTGTTTCTCTTCATTGACTCGCGTTTTTTCATAAATTTCCTCTTCCAAAGCAATTTTTTCGCGCACGCCTTTGGTATTTCCAGGGACTTTTTTAAAAGTATTACGATGAAGCAATAAAGTGTGGGTAATAACGCTATCCATGAAATCGCGGTCGTGAGTGACTAAAATCAACTCACCTTCCCATTCGCGCAAAAATTCTTTTAACCAACGAATTGAGTGAATATCGAGATAATTTGTGGGCTCGTCGAGCAACAACATTTGTGGCTCAATCAACAATAATTTAGCTAAATTTAATTTGACTTGATAACCGCCCGAAAAGTTTTTTGGATCCTTTTGCAAGTCTGACTCCGTAAATCCCAAGCCATATAAAATATTTTCACCTTTCCAACCTTCATGCTCACGATCTTCTGGCAAAACCGAACAAATTTCTTCCAAAACGGTATTGTGGGTAAAATGAATATGCTGTTCTAAATGCCCTATTCTGTAGCCTCGTGGAATTTCTACTGCACCACTATCGGGCTCAATTTTTTTCAAAATTAGTTTTAAAAAAGTCGATTTGCCACTACCGTTGCGACCAATCAGCCCAACCTTTTCTCGTGGATTAATTATAAAATTACCTTCGGAAAAAACTTCGTGTCCCGAAAAAGAAATTGATAAATCTTTAGCTCTAATCATATTTTTGTTTTAAGTTTTTATTCATCATAACTAAATTATTTTAAAATTAACATATTTTTAAAATAATTTTACATACATTGAGCCTTTTATACTCCAAGCATTAAAATTTCATCAAGTTTTTTAATAATTTTTTGTGAAATATTTTGTGAAACTTCAATGGCTTTTTTAGCGTTGTCATTGTAGGAAAGAATGTCATTTGGATTTTGTAAAAATTTTTGTACAATTTCATAAAGTTCATCGACATTTTTAACAATTTCACAAGCATTTCTTTGATGCAAATCATTATAAATTTCAGCAAAATTAAAAACTTCCGAACCAGTAATGACAACGCAATTCAACTGAATCGCTTCAAACGGATTATGTCCACCAATTTTTAAAAGCGAACCGCCAATAAAGGCAAAATTTGTTAAAGAATAAAAAGTTCCAAGCTCTCCCAAACTGTCGACAAGATAGATTTCCGTAGACTCAAAGATATTTTGATTTTTACTTCTTTGTGAAAAATTTATATTTTTAAAAAGTTCGCAAACCTTGTCAGCTCTATTTGGATGACGCAAAACTATGATTGTTAATAAATCAGAAAATTGCTTTTTTAAACGCTGATGTGTTTGTAAAATTAACTCTTCTTCGCCCTCATGAGTTGAAGCGCAAAGCCATATTTTGCGATCACCAATTTGCATTTTTAATTCTTGTAATTTTTTGTCATCAACTTCGAGTTTAGAATTTTGCGATTTAAGATTTCCTTCGTAAAAAACAGTATTTTTTGTAAGATTTTGTAAAAGATTTTTATCCTGCGCACTTTGCGCAAAAATTGCCGAAAAATAATCAAAAATATTAAAGCCTAATTTTTTTAAAAAAAGCCATTTCGAAGCGGTTTTTTTGGAGATTCGAGCGTTAATTAAAAAGCTTAAAATAGCTTTTTTTCGAGCACAATAAATAAAATTCGGCCAAATCTCCGACTCAACAAAAATGCAAGCTCTCGGCTTCCAATAATTAAGAAATTTTTTAACAATAAAATAACTATCGAGCGGAAGAAATTGATGAATAACGCGATTTTTAAATAATTCATTTTGCAAAATTTTTTGTTCAATAATTTGCGCTGAAGTTGTTGAAGTTGAAGTAAAAAGAATGTTAATATTTTCTGAAAATTTAAGTAAATTTTCAATCAAAACCCAAGCTGAATTTGATTCGCCCACACTTACAGCATGAACCCAAAACAATTGAGAATTTTGTGGTTTAACAATTTTTGTAATCGCGAATCTTTCTAAAAATCTGTGCGGATGTTCTTTGGATTTTTTCTTGCGGTATAAAATTAGAAAAAATAAAAAAGGTAAAATTATTACCGAAAAAATTTGATAAATTCTTAATAAAATATTGCCCCAAAAGCTCATTTAAAAGCCCCCGGCATTTTTTATAAAAAACTTTTTAACTTTTGGAAGTAAATTTATAACGCCTAAACCAACATTGCGCGCCGATTTTAAAACCAAGCTTTTGCTTTCAAAAATTGAATTCAAAACATCGGTGGCGATCACCATTTTTTTAGCGTTATTGCGGGTTTTTTGATGATAAGATTTTATTAAATTTTCTGAAGAAATTTCTAAACCGCATAAAATATTTTGCGCGATTAAATCGCGTAAATTTTTAATGCCAACAATTGCTAAATTAAAGCCTTGACCCGCAATTGGATGGACTCCACAAGCCGAATCGCCAATAAATAACATTTTTTGGTGATAAAAATCTTTAGCCAAAATCATGACTAATGGATAGGAAAATTTTTGCGAAATTATTTGACATTTGCCCAAGCAATTTTCCATTTTTTTATGTAATTGGTGCAAAAAATTTTCCTTATCGAGACTCAGAATTGCTTGCGCCTCTTCATCGCGAGCAATCCAAACAATTGAAGATTGATTTTGGTCTTTGAGTGGCAAAATTGCCAAAGGTCCGCTTGGTAAAAATTTTTCGTAAGCAATATTTTTGTGCGGAATTTGATGAGAAATTTTAAAAACAATTGCTGTTTGGTGATAATTTTTAGTTTGAGTAGGAATTTTATAAAGCTCGCGAAGCTTGGAAAATCTGCCATCGCACGCTAAAAGTAATTTTGCTTCAATAAAGTTTTTATCATTTAATTCGATTAAAACTTTTTCATCAAAATTAATTTCTTGGTAAAAATTTGGACAAAAAATTGTAATGTTTTTTTGTTGAGAAATTTTATTTTTTAAAGCTTCAAAAATAAAATGATTTTCAATAATTTGCCCGAGTTGACCATCTTTTTCATCGACTTCTAAGCCAATAAAATCAAGGACAAAAGGCGATTTGTAATCGGTGATTTTTATATCAGAAATTTTGCCGGCGACATTTTGTAATTCATCGTAAATTCCAAGTTCTTTAAAAAGTTTTAGCGAAGATGATGAGATGGCGTAAGCCCGCCCATCATCTGTGCGCACCTTATCAAAAATATTTTCTTTTTCGATTAAAGCGATTGAAATTTGTGGCGAAATTTGCGCTAAAGTTAAAGCGCAAGTCATGCCCGCAAATGAACTTCCGATGATGGCTATATCAAATTTTTGACAGTTCATGACTTGGAGTTAATTAAAGCGAAAATTATTTTCCTTGATAAATTTTAATAATATTATCAAGCATTTTTAAAGCTTCTTCTCTTGGACGCTGAAAGGTGTTACGACCAATGATAGAGCCATTTGCGCCCCCTTTATAAATTTGACGAATTTCATTGTAAATTTCTTCTTCGCCTTTAGCGTTTCCGCCCGAGAAAACCACAATACGACGACCGTCAAAAGCAGTTTTAATAATATGTCGCACCCTTTCTTCAAGAGTGTTCATTGGAATTTTTAGTTTTTCATAAACCTTGATTGTTTCAAGATTTTCTAAGGCTTGAGTTGGAGGCTTAACTTTAATAATATGGGCTCCAAGCATTGCCGCGATGTGAGTCGCATAAGCACAAATATCCATCGCCGTTTCGCCAATTTTTGATAAATCGCCTCCGCGTGGGTAAGACCAAATTACTACCGCCAAACCGTTGGCTTTGGCTTCTTCAGCGATGCTAGAAATTTCTTCAAACATATCAAAAGCCGCGTCGGATCCGGGATAAATTGTAAAGCCAATCGCCGAACAACCTAAGCGTAAAGCGTCTTTTACCGAAGCTGTTGTAGCTTGGTGTGGAGCCGTTCCGCCATTGTGAAGTGAATTTGAAGAATTAACTTTTAAAATTGTTGGAATTTGTCCAGCAAAAGTATCCGCTCCGGCTTCAATCATGCCAAGTGGCGCGGCGTAAGCGTTCAAACCAGCTTCAATTGCTAATTCATAATGATAATGCGGGTCGTAAGCGTGGGGATTAACTGCAAAACTGCGATCAGGGCCATGTTCAAAACCTTGATCGACGGGCAAAATAACCATTTTGCCGGTGCCACCTAATTTGCCGTGCATCAAGATTCGCGCTAGATTGGCTTTGGTTCCCGGATTATCGCTTTCATAGTGCGAAAGAATTTTTTTAACTGTTGCTGAGATTTTCATAATTTTGTTTTTGAATTTGCTTTATACTCAAAATTTATACTAAATTTTAATTCTAAAAATGCTTTTTAAAATTAAATTTAGCCCTAAATATTCATTTGAAAAAAATTATAAATTTTTATTTTTGAGGGTCAAGATTTTTTAAAAAATGCGAGTGATTATGTAAAAATATCGCGAAATGAAATAGCAATTTCTAAAAATTTATGCTTTTATGTTGCCTCACCCTAAATTACCTCGGCTAAAATGATGGAATTCTTCATTTATATATAAAATCAAAGCCAGAGATGACTAATGTTGGAATTCGGATGTAACTTTTAAAGCATTTACTTTTGAAACTTTTTTTAGATCTGCATTTTTTGGTGGCCTTTCTTCAATTGGCTTAACCTGGTTTTCGTTGGCTTTAAGTAAATAATCACTCTTAATAAAAGATGCGGGATTCAAATCCGTTTTTTGCTTATATTTTTCATAAACAATATTGCCTTGCGAATCTTTTATAAAAAAACTATAAGTATCTTTTCCCATAAAATCTTTTACATCGAAAATTTTATCATCAATTTTAATTTTGGGATTTTCTCCTCCCAACATAATCATTGACAAAACTGTGCCAGTTTTTATATCTATAGTAATTATGGCTTGAGAATTTTCTAAACCTTTGGCGGGTTGGCATTTATAAGGATCTGAGGTAGTACAATAAGATAGCGCCTTTTCGCCATTCACGACCATATGATAATTTTCATCATCCAAATCATTAGAAGAAATTTTTATAATATTATTAAATTTTTTATTTGGATTATAAGTAGATCTAATTCCCAGAGTTTTTGGATTATATTCAGTAATTAAATCGGCTTTTATTTCTGGTTTTCTACCAAGTAATTCCATATATTTTTTAAGTAATTCTTGGTCGATAATTGTGGGTTCGGTAATTGGCATTATGTTTTTAGCAACAAACTTCCCCTCCTCATCTGGATGCTTAGCCATCGGAAGCAAATAAGATATTTTGGAAGGGTACGCTAAATCAGATTGCTTCGCTGGATCTTGTAAAATCATATGGACCAATTCATGTAAAAAAACTGCCCAAAAATCTCCCTTCTCTATTTTATTAGTGTTCATAAAAATAACATGATCCTTGTTACCAAATCCAAAAAAATTAACAAGCTGGGTTCCACCCGTAAGTTCTGAGTTAATAAAATTAAAATGTAAATTATAATCGACTTCTATAGCTTTAGATTTATCTTTAATATCTTTGTTAGTTACAAATTTTATATTGTAACGACCAAAAAATTCATTACAAAGATGCGCTCCTATTGCTTCAATATCATTAATATCTTGTGGCGCTTTAAGACTTGTATAATTTGGATTGGAGTTTTGTATCTTTAGGCCAGATGGAATTTTATCTTTATCAGCATTAAGTAAAATTATAATTTCCTTACCCGACTTCCATTTATCAAGATAATCTTTCGATACAACCCCGTTATTACCAATCCTTTCTTTTAAATCTTCAATTGATTCTAAGTTTAATTGGTTTGCGCCCTGAGTTTTTTGAATTACTTCCCCGAGAACACCATAAAATATAAAAATGGCGCCAGTTAAATTCAATCCAGTAGATGATGGTATATAAATACTAACATCACCTATGGAAGCTTGATTAATTCTAATTTTAGCCTTATTAAAATTAGAACCAGAAAAGTCGGAATTGTATGACCAAAGATTTTCAAATTTTGTTCCAGCAAAATTGGCATTGGTGATTCTTAAAATTTTAGGTTTTATTCGGGTTTTTGCAGTTAAAGCTTCAATTTTCGATTGTATTTCTTTCTGAGACATTGAATCAATATCGTATTTCAAATACTTAACACTGTGATTGTCATCAAAATATTGAATTCTGTTTATTAATAATTGATTTCCTCCAGTTAGAGATATCAATTCATTAATCTGATTTTCATATATTCTATCACCAAAATTCACTTTTTTCAAAACAATATTACTGAAATCAGCATTTTCTAAATTGCAACTATTGTAAAAAATAACCGAATCTAACGAGGGAAATTTTGCCCCTGAAAAATTACAATTTATAAATTCTAAACCATTTAAATCAAAATCTCTAAGATCCATTTTTGAAAAATTTACACCTTCGACTATTTTTTTATTTGCCCTCGCATCTTTGAGAAGATTTTTAAGTCTCTCGATTGATTTTTCAGTAATTGGAAGCTGAGGTTTAGTAATTAAATTAGGATTAACTAGTTCTGCTCCAAGAGAATCTTGGGACTTTTGAGCATTCGGCATCAATCCTGATCTTAGGCTTGTTTGCACTATTGAAGAATTCAAGGAAGAAGCTTGGAATGTTGATGATAATAACGATCCCGCTGTTAACGCAGCCATAACCGCAATAATTCTTTTCTTCATAAAATTTGTAATTTTTTGTAGGGTTTTTTAAGAAGATTTGATGCCGAAGAAAAGGTCATTTTTAAATATAAAAATTACAAAATAATTATTAATTTTGATTGCAAAAAATCATTTTTCAATAAAAAAACTCAGTAATTAATTTAATAATACCAAATCCAATAAAAAAATACCAATTTCTAATATCGAACAATTTAATCAAAGATGAAATTTTACAAAAATCCATTTAAAATTTTGATTTATTTTTAAATCAAGTTGCAATTAATTTCATAAATTTTTATTATTTTAACCCAAATTTTTTAAGAATTTATGCAACTTGAAATAGAAAAAAACACAACACAACAAAAAGAAAAAATTTTTGAAGAAATCAATAATTTTTTTATGTTAAATTCTGAGCAAAAAAAGTGTTTGGAAGATTATGTTTCAAAGCTTTTGAAAGAAAACGAAAATTTTAATTTTATTGGCAAATCAACAATTGATCAAACATGGCATCGCCATATTCTTGATTGCGCGCAATTAATGCAATTTATAAAAAATCCGCAAAAAAAATTCGCCGATTTGGGTTCAGGTGCAGGCTTACCGGGCATGATTTTGTCAATTCTTGGATTAAAAGAAATTCATTTGGTTGAAAAGTCTTTTCGCAAAGCCGATTTTTTACGCAAAATAAAAAATATTTCGCCGAATCGCGTTTTTGTTCATCAAGCTAAACTCGA
This sequence comes from Rickettsia typhi, assembly GCA_945890035.1. Taxonomy (GTDB): domain Bacteria; phylum Pseudomonadota; class Alphaproteobacteria; order Rickettsiales; family UBA1997; genus CAILUF01. The sequence goes on along the minus strand of CAMDCJ010000003.1, from coordinate 11,275 downwards.
AGAACTTGAAAATATTAACTTTGATTGCATCATGTCTCGAGCCTTGGCGCCCCTCGATAAACTTTTAGAATATTGTAAAAAGTTTTTAAAAGATGATGGTTATTGTTTATTTTTAAAAGGCAAAAATTTGCCACTCGAAATTTCTCAAGCGAAGCAAAAATTTTCTTTTGAATTTGAGCTTTTTCCAAGCTTAACTTCTAAAGAAAGCAACATTATTCGCATCAACAAAATATCAAATTTAAATTAGGAGTTAAAATGTTAATTGGCGTTCCAAAAGAAATAAAAGATCACGAATATCGTTCCGCCTCAACACCTTCTGGCGTTAGAGAGCTAGTAAGTTCTGGACATCAAGTTCTAGTTCAAAAAGATTTAGGTGAAGGCATTGGTTTTTTAGACGAAAATTATCTAGAAGCGGGCGCTAAAATTGCTAATTCCGCCGAAGAAGTTTACGAAAAATCTCAAATGATTTTAAAAGTAAAAGAGCCTCAAAAATCGGAGTGTGATTTAATTAAAAAAGAGCAAATTATTTTTTCATATTTGCACCTCGCGGCCGAACCGAATTTAACAAAATTATTAATGAAATCTGGTTGTCGCGCGATTGCCTTTGAAACCGTTACCGCTAACGACAAATCCTTGCCACTCCTCGCTCCAATGAGTGAAGTTGCAGGAAAATTATCAATTCAAGCCGGCGCACGCGCCCTAGAGAAATCTCAAGGCGGACGCGGTGTTTTACTCGGCGGAGTTCCGGGAGTTGAGCGCGCAAAAGTTGTAATTATCGGTGGCGGAGTTTCTGGCACTAACGCGGCCAAAGTCGCAATTGGCATGGGTGCAGAAGTTATAATTCTTGACAAATCTTTGGCGCGAATTCGTTATTTGTGCGATATTTTTGGCAATTCGGCAAATGTTCTTTACGCCTCAATTGAAAATATTGAAAAAAATGTTATCGATGCTGATTTGGTAATCGGTGCAGTTCTAATTCCGGGAGCATCGGCGCCAAAAGTTGTTTCCAAAAAAATGGTTAAAGAAATGAAAAAAGGTTCGGTGTTGGTTGATATTTCAATCGATCAAGGCGGATGCTTTGAAACAAGTCGCCCAACTTCGCACAGCAATCCAACTTACGAAATTGATGGCGTTATTCATTATTGCGTCACCAACATGCCCGGTGCGGTTGCGCGCACTTCAACGCAAGCTTTGGAAAATTCAACTTTGCCTTTTACTTTGGCGATTGCCAATAAAGGCTTCCACAAAGCGCTTCGCGACGATAAAAATTTAATGGCGGGTTTAAATGTGTTTGATGGCATGATTACTTACCGCGCGGTTGCAGAAAGTTTAGGTCATAAATTTTTTGATCCTCAAGATTTAATTTAACTATTTTTAATTTAATTTGCGTAGAAATTTTATTTTTTTACGCAAATTAAAAGAATAAAATTGCTAAATTTTATAGAATGATACCCACTTCAAAACCAACAAAAACAAGATGTCTCAACTTCTCTCAACTTCAGAATTAATTAAAAAATATCAACTCGACGCCAAAAAATCTTTAGGACAAAATTTTATTCTCGATAAAAATTTTACCGATAAAATTGCCAAATCGGCGGGCGATTTAAGTAATTTTGAAGTTCTAGAAATTGGGGCTGGACCGGGTGGATTAACTCGCTCAATTCTCGATGCCGGCGTCAAAAAATTATTTGTTATTGAGAAAGATCAAAGATGCATTTTAGCGCTCAAAGAATTGCAAGAATTTTACGGCTCAAGACTTGAAATTATTGAAGGCGATGCTTTAGAAATTGATGAAACTAAAATATTTGCGGAGAATTCTCAGTTTAAAATAATAGCCAATCTGCCCTACAATATCGGCACTGTGTTAATTTTTAAATGGCTTAAAATTTTACCAAAAATTGCCTCGATGAATTTAATGCTTCAAAAAGAAGTTGTGCAAAGAATTTGCGCTAAAATTGGCGATAAAAATTATGGGCGCTTGGCAATAATGTTGAATCTTTTATGCGATACCAAAATGTTATTCGAGGTCAATAAAATGGTGTTTTCGCCACCACCAAAAATCACTTCAGCCATCGTGCAAATAATTCCAAATGGCGAAAAAATTGAAAAATATTTTGAAAAAAATAATTTAAAAAAATTTGAAAAAGTTGTACAACAAGCTTTTAATCAAAGGCGCAAAATGCTCAAATCTTCGTTAAAAGGCGCATTTATTAATCAAGATTTAACAGAAATTTTTGCAAAGTGCGACATAGCTGGCACTAAACGCGCCGAAGAATTAACTATCGAAGAATTTTGGAAAATGTCACAAATTCTGAAATAATTATTAGCAAATTTTTAAATAAAATTAATTTACCTTGAACTCACTCTCATCTCCAATGAACTTCGATATTCTGGTGAAAATAGCTTGATGGTTAATTTTTTTCTCACGCCCTTCGCCTTCCCATATTAGGATTATTAACTTTTGCTCCTCCTTGTCCTATGTTATTTGAATCTAAACGTGGAGCCTTTGGCGATGAACCGACGGTTGGAGCTGGAGTTGGAGTTGGAGTTGGAGTTGGAGCTGGAGCTGGAGCTGGAGCTAAATTATTCAAGCTCAAATCAGGAATATCATCATCTGAATCTCGTTCTCTTTTAATCGGACCTAAATGTGGAGCCTTTGGCGACGAACCAACAGATGGAGCTGGAGCTGGAGCTGAAGTTGGAGCTCCCTTATCAAGGCCCCTTCATTACTTTTCATAATTAATATAATTTTGAATTTATTAACAATTCATTTACAATGCATAAATAAAATGTTTTTACTTACTCTCAAAGATTCGTGAGATTTGTAGCATAGCATTTTTTAGATTTGGGAATATAAAATTAATCCAAATTTACTCATTTGAATTTAATATTCGAACTGAACAAAAGCTCTCTTCCTTAATTCTTGAAGATAATTTTTTATTGCCAACTCGGTTTTTCGATTGACGATTTGATTTTTTATAAAATCATATTCTTGATCACTTAGTTTTAAATCATTTCTTTTGTCAATCAATTTAAAAATATGCCAGCCATCTTCGAGAAGAACTGGCTTTGAATATTCATCGATTTTTAAATTAGAAATTGATTGATGAATTTTTTGATTTAGCTCTGAAGACCAAAACCAACTAGTATTTTGAGAGTTTTCTTTTGTTTTTAATAACAAAAAATTATTTATAAAATTTTTGAAGTTATCTTGCGAACTCAATTCTTCATAAATTTTATCCGCAAATTCTTGTGAATTCAAAGAATTTTCAATCAAAAAATCTTGTAACAAATATTTATCATTTTGCCCTTCAATTTTCTCTTTTTCTAGCCATTCTTTTATTTCTATGATACTTACGCTAACAGAAGGTTTAATGACTTCTTCGATAATTTTTTTCCAAACCAACTCCACCTCAATTTGTTTTTGAAAATTTGCAAAATTCCAATTATTTTTCTGCAAAAATAATTTAAATTTTACAAGATTCTTATGATTTTTTTGAGCAAAACTTTCAATTTTAAAATCTAATTCTTTTGGATCGATTGTGATTTTGTAAATTTTAGCTTTTTGAAGAATAAGCTCTTCTTCCGCCATTCTTTTGGCAATCATATTTCTCCAAATATTGCGCTGATTTTTCTTATCAATTTTTAATTTGGAAGTCTTAATTAGAAACTCAAATCTCTCGTCAATTTCATCTTTGGTGATGATTTTGTTGTTGACAAGAATTTGAGAAATTGGCTTTTCTGGAAGAATTTTTTGATAATTTGTAGTAATATTTTTAGCCAAAGAATTGAAGCTCAAGAGGCTAAAAAATATTACTAAAAAATATTGCATTATTTTTTTATAATAGAGTTATAAAGGCCGATGCCACGAATTAAATCAAGCGCTCTCGCCAATTGATAATCCTTTTGATAAATGTCGATATTTTCGTCAACAATTTTTTGTTTTTCTTTAGAAGATTTGGCAGTTTTTTCAATTGAATCTTTAATTTTAAGTTCAATATGACCTTTTAAATCAGCTTCAGAATCGCGCTCAAGATTTTTTTGTTTTTCAATTGAAGCTTGCACAAGCTCGATATCTGGTTCAATTCCCATGGCTTGAATTGAACGACCAGAAGGCGTATAATAAAGTGCGGTGGTCATTTTTAAAGCGCCTTGATTATTTTCAAGAGGAATTATAGTTTGCACCGAACCTTTGCCAAAAGATTTCGAACCCATGATAACCGCTCTTTTGTGATCTTGCAAAGCTCCCGCAACTATTTCAGAAGCTGATGCGGAACCTTCATTTATCAATACAACGATCGGCAAATTTGGCACTAAAAATTGATTATTTTCAGTTTTAAATTCTTTTAAAAGTCCCACTTTTCCTTTAATAGAAACCACGATTTTATCTTTATCAAGAAATCCGGCACTCACTTCGATTGCTTGATCAAGTAAGCCACCTGGATTATTGCGCAAATCAAGAACCAATCCTTTAAGATTTTTTTCGCCGATTTGTGTTTTTAATTTTTTTAAATCCGCTTGAAGTTCAGTAAAAGTTTTTTCTGAAAAATTAGTAATTTTAATATAAGCAACATCATTAAAGCGACTTGATTTTATTGGCTTAATTTTAATGATACGACGAATAATTGTTTTTTCGAGAGGTTCTTTTTCGCCTTTACGATAGATTGTGAGCTTTACTGGCGTGTTGGCTTTACCACGAATTTTCTTAACAATCTCATCGATTCTCATTGAATATGTTGATTTACCATCGATGCGAACTATAAAGTCTCCCGACTTAATATCGGCGCGATATGCTGGAGTATCTTCAATTGCTGAAACAACTTTTGCCACCGACATTTCAGTAGTAATTTCAATACCGACTCCACCAAATTCGCCTTTGGTGTGGATGCTCATTTCTTTAAGATCCTCGGCGTTTAAAAAAGAAGAATGCGGATCAAGCGAAGATAAAATTCCTGAAGCGGCGGCCTCAACTAATTGACTTTCAGATTTTTCTTCAACATAATCTTTCTTAATGCGCTCTAGGACTTGACTTAAAAAATCATCGGAATATCTGATTTTATTTTCTGAAGGCTTGGAACCTACTGCTTGAATTTGCGCAAAAGAAATTGCCGAAAAAAATCCAACAAAAACCGAAGCAACAACGATCGCAGTAAGTTTTAAATTTTTCATAATTTAATATAGTTTATCTGGTTAAAATTTTTGGCTAATTTTAGTTAATTTTTTTAAAATTAACTAATACCATATTCATCTTTAATGGCTTGTGTAACATTAGCAGGTGGCTCGTCTCCGTAGGCAGAATAGAGAATTTTTCCATATTTTTCAAGATGAATAATATCGTCATTCAAAGCCTTAAGAAATAATTGAACTTTTAAACGCTCTACTAAAACATAATACCAAGCATTTCTGCCAGCATCAACGCCTCTAACTAAATAAATATATTGCGCTAAAGCTCTTTTTTGCGGATCCACAGCTTTCTTATTATGCTGATCAAAGCTAGAAGGATTAGCTATATTTTCTTTGACCACGCTTTCATCTACTTGCGTTGATGAGAAAGTTTTTTTCTTTCCATATTTATCTGCGAAAGCCTGATTTTGAACTGCATTATTATTTTGTTCCGACATAAATCTAAAAAATTAAAGTTAAGATAATGAATTTGAATGATGTTTTTTATAGTCTTTGATCCACCAATCATTGATAGGTTTTTTTGGACCGCATGGACCATCTTCACTAGAAACGCAAGGACTTTTGATATCAACAACTTTATTAGTGCAAGACGCTAATCCTAGTAATAGAGATAATATGATTAAAAAATTTTTCATTGGTTGTTTTAAAAATTTTTTGAAATATAATTTAAAAAGAATTTAAAAATTTAATTAAGTCTGTTAATTTAAATTTAATTTTTTCTTTTGCAATTTATTTATTATTATTTCTAATTTTGAAAAACATTCTTTACAAAAAAACATTAGTAATTGGCCTCGGACTTCTTGGCGGATCAATTGCCAAAGCTTTTAAAAAGCACAACATTTCACAAAATATATTTGCCTTTGATCTTGATATTGAAGCAATCGACCTCGCTAAAGAGCAAAAAATTATTGAAAATATTACACTTCTCGATGATGATTTAAGTGATTTTGATTTAATCGCCATTTGCGCTCCACTCAATCAATATCAACAAATTTTTTCTAAGATTAATTCCAAAATTAATTCTCAAGCTTTAATTTTTGATATCGGCTCAATTAAAGATTTTAAAATTAAAAATATTCCACAAAATTTTGTGCCTTGCCACCCAATTGCTGGAAGCGCTGAAAGCGGTTTTGAAAATTCCCAAGAAGATTTATTTTTAAATAAAAAATTCTTGATTTGCAAAAACAATAATAACGCCGAAAAGGCTCAAGAAATTTTTAAAATCGCGCAAATAATTGGCGCAATTCCTGATTTCATTGAAGCCCAAAAACATGATGAAATTTATGGCCTCGTTTCTCATTTGCCCCAATTTTTATCATTTTTATGCACCGAATTTTCTTTAAAAAATATTGAAAATAATTTTTTTAAAAACGCTTTTCGCTTAGATGATTCAAATCCAGAAATCTGGAAAGATATTTTCGATTTAAACCAAAAATATTTGCAAGTTTTTTACGAAGAATTTTTTGATAATTTAGAAAATTATATTGAAAATTTAAAGAATTTTAATATCAATCAAACCTTAGAAGACAAAGACTTTAAAGGTTTTATTGATGACAAAATTATTTTCGATAATTCCACCGAACAATTTTTTGAAAAGAATTTTGAAGTAATTTTTTTCCGCTTTTTGATGATTTTAAGTCTTTTAAAAATTAATAAAATTCAATCATTTAAAAACTATGGCGGTCAAGGCTTCATAGACTTTATTTCGATTATAAATATTGCAAAAATTAACGACTCTAAAATTAATTTTTTACTACAAAAAAATCATGCTAAAATTACTAATTTTTTTAAAAATATCTCATAAAATTTATGCAAGATAAAATTAACGAAATCCGTCCATATCGCGCAATTCATCGTCGCAAATCTAAACAAATTTTTGTCGGCAATGTTGCAATTGGAGGCGATGCCCCAATTGTTGTGCAAACCATGACTAACACCAAAACCGTCGATGTTCAAGCAACAATTCGTCAAGTTAATGAATGCCACGAAGTTGGGGCTGAATTAATCAGAATTTCGGTTCCCGATCAAGAATCCTCCGAAGCTTTAGCGAAAATTATTCCACATTGTCCCGTGCCAATTATTGCCGACATTCATTTTCATTATCGTCGAGCCATCGAATCGGCAATTGCCGGCGCAAAATGCTTGAGAATTAACCCCGGAAATATTGGCTCAGACGATAAAGTTCGCGAAGTAATAAAAGCCGCCAAAGATTATGGCTGTTCGATTCGCATCGGCGTCAATGCTGGCTCACTCGAAAATGACATTTTACAAAAATACAAAACTCCAACACCCGAAGCCTTAGTTGAATCGGCGCAAAGACACATTAAAATTCTCGAAGATAATGATTTTTTTAATTTTAAAATCAGCGTTAAAGCGTCCGATGTTTTTTTAGCGGTCGCCAGTTATAAAGCCTTGTCGGAAGCTTGCGATTATCCTTTACATATTGGTATTACCGAAGCGGGAAGCCTTTCCGCCGGAACCGTTAAATCGTCAATTGGGCTTGGCAGTTTATTATGGCAAGGCATTGGCGACACAATGCGCGTTTCGCTTTCGGCCGATCCAAAAGAAGAAGTAAAAGTTGCATATCAAATTTTAAAGTCTCTCGGACTTCGTCATCGCGGAGTCAATTTAATTTCATGCCCGTCTTGCGCAAGACAAGGTTTTGATGTTATTAAAACCGTCGAAGAAGTTGAAAAAAGAATTGAACATATTAAAAATCCAATCACCGTTTCGATTCTTGGTTGCGTTGTCAACGGACTTGGCGAAGCAGCGCACACACAAATTGGCATTACGGGCGGAGGAAGCGATCGCCATAATGTTTATATTGATGGCAAGCCAAATCACAAAGTAAATAGCTCAGATTTAGTCGATCATATTGTTAAGTTAATCGAAGATTTAGACAAAAATAATTATTCTTAGATTTTATTAATAACCATGAGTTTTAACAAAAAAATAATTAATTATAATTTTTCTTCTAAAGCTAGTGAATACAACTTAAGCGCCAATATTCAAAAAAAAGTTGCTAAAAAATTATGCCAACTTTTTATAGAAAATTATACACCGAACAGCAATCAAAAAATTAGAATTCTTGATTTGGGAAGTGGCACCAGTTTTGTTGCTAAAAATCTCTTAAAGAAAATTGATAATTGTGAAATTTACGAGCTCGATTTAAGTTTAGAAATGTTGAATAATTTTCAAAAAAATCCAAAAAAAATTATAAAAATCTGCGCCGATATTGAAAGCTTGCCATTCGCTGAATCAAGCTTTGACGCAATAATTTCATCTTTTTCGTTGCAATGGATTGAAGATTTTGAAAATCTCTTTAATGTTCTAAAAAAACTATTAAAACCGCGCGCAATTTTAGCATTTTCAATTCCGGATAATCAAAGTTTTCAAGAATTAAAAAACTCGCCTTTTTTAATTAATAAAATGCCTGATAAACAAGAGTTATTAAATATTTTAGAGGGCCATCGATTTATTAAAAAAAGTTTTATTAACGAAAAAATTTACGAAAAATTTTTAAATCTCATCGAAGCCTTAAAATCTTTTAAAAAAATTGGTGTAAATTATTATTTACCGAATAATAATAAAAAAAGTTTTCAAGAATTAAAAACTTTCTATTTGAAAAATTTTCAAGATGCTTTAACTTATAAAAAATTAAGTTGGTCAGTATGTTATTTTATTTATTTTAAAAATGATTAAATATTTAATTAATAAAGCCCTCGGCAAAGAATCTGCAAAGGAAGCTTCGTCTACAAAAATTGCCTCAAAAATTCAAAAAAATTTAGGCAATTTTTCAGAATTTTTATCTGAAAAAAAAGAGTTGGCGGAAAAAGAATATTACTCAATCAAAGAAAAATCTAAAAATCTCGTTGAAACAAATTATAAACTTGGAATTAGCCATCTCGAAAAAGGCAATTTGAGCGATGCCAGTTTTAGATTTTTTATTATGACCAAATTTTGGCCAAAATTTTACGAAGCTCATTATCAACTTGCCTATATCGCGATGCTTCGTGATAAGCCTTATAAGGCTAAAAAAATTCTTGATAATTTGATTGCTAAAAATGCCGAACTTGACCCAAAGTTTTATGAGTTACTAGAAAAAATAAATAGCCAAATTAACTCATCCGAAATTTGATGTATAAAATTATAAAAATTAATCCCTTAAATTTGAGTTTTTTTGTTGGTTTTTTTATATTAACCAGCCCTATTTGCTATAATTCAAGCGCCCAAGAAAATAATGCCGATTTTGAAAAAGAGTTTGCTAAATTTGAAAGCGAGATTAATAAAGGTTCAATTCACGATCCTTTTGAAAATTTTAATCGCAAAGTTTATAAATTTAACGACACCCTTGACCGCTATTTCCTTGAGCATATCGCCCGATCATATCGCAAATCAGTTCCAAAGCCGGCTCGAACTTCAATCCGCAACTTTCTTGATAATTTAACTTTGCCAATTTCCGCTTTAAATTCTTTTGCACAAGGTAAAGTTGATAATGGCTTAGCCACAATTTCAAGCTTCTTGATCAATAGCACTCTAGGACTTGGCGGATTTTTTGAAGTTGCCAGAAAAAAAGGTATCGATTATGAAAGAGAAGATTTTGGACAAACTCTTGGCTATTGGGGCGCAAGCTCAAGCAATTTCTTAATGCTACCTTTTTTTGGACCTTCTAACGCTCGCGATTTGGGCGGATTTATATTTGATCGCTCCTTAGACCCAATGGGTTTTGATATTTTAAATATTGGCGGGAACTCTGATTTTCTTGAGGGCAAATATCGCGTCGCCAATACCGTCATAAAAGTTATCGGTAATCGCGAAGAACTTCTTGACATTTTTGACAACATTCGCAAAGATTCATTTGATCCATATGCCACGATTAGAAGCGCCTACTTGCAAAGAAGGTTAGCTCAAATAGATAATTAAATAATAAATATATGAAAAAAATTTTATTAACTTTATTTTTGTTTTTTAGCTTTGATGCCCTCGCTCAAAACGACACTCCTCAAGAAATGATTAGAAAATTTGTACAAATTATTGGAGATCAAATTATTGATGTTGCCAAAGATAAATCTTTAAGCGAATTTCAAAAGAAACAAAAAATTATTAATATCATTGATAAATCAACCGACTCTAAGTGGATTGCGCGATTTGTTCTTGGTAAAAATCATAAAACTGCCAATGAAGAACAAAAAAAACAGTTTATGTCAATGTATCGCGAATTCATGATCAACACTTACGGCCCTAAGTTTAATAGCTATGATGGTAAAAAATTTGCAGTAAATTCAGTTGAAAAACAAAGTAATTTTTATTTGGTTAAAAGTGAATTTATTCCAAAAAATTCTGATGTAGCAATCTTTTTTGATTTTCGCATCAAAGAAAATGAAGGAAGTTTTTTTATAGTTGATTTTATCGCTGAAGGAGTAAGCTTAATCGAAACTCAGCGCTCAGAATTTAACTCGTCAATTAATGAAGAAGGCATGGATAAATTCTTAGAAAATCTTAAAAAAAGAATCGATAGTTTAAGACTCGAAAATGGCAAACCTTCCGTTAAAAATTCTAAAAAATCTCCGAAGCAATAATTAAAAAGCTTTAATTAATTGTGAACTGTATTGACTAATAAACTTTGATTTATAAAAAATTCATTGAACTTACATACATTTTTACTTTGGTATAAAATTTATAGATTTTAACCATGATTTTTTTAGATTAATCAATACAAGCATTAGGTAAAATTATGTCATTAAAATTCAGGTCAAAAGGAGTTGCATCTTCATCAATTGCAGGTAAGCAAATAAAGTCCCTTTTAGAGTCCCTTTTGAGTCCTGAAAAAAGAAATTCGAATACAGAAGTGGAAGCTAATTATACCGTTAACCCTGATTCTTCTCCGAAAAAATTATCGACACTCTCAAAATTTACTTTGGCATTTAAGCTAGCAGCGAGATTCGTATTATCTCTTGCTAAAACCAAAACACCTGAACATGATTTAAAAAAAGATCTTTATTTGGCTTGTAGCACTGGCAATCTTAAAATGTGTCAGACATTGATTGAGAGAAAAGCTGACGTGAATACAGATTTATTAGCTGGACAAACC
>CAMDCJ010000002.1 GCA_945890035.1 Rickettsia typhi | reverse complement strand
TTAAATTTTTAGAAATTTCATTAAAAAGTGCCGAAGCACTTAAATAAGAAGCCTCAACCCGACCATGAATTAACCAGTCTCCGCAGGCTCCGATTTGTAAATTATTATCGAGAAAAAATTTTACATTTTTTTCTTGTTTAGCAATGTTAGCGTAGCGCCAACGATGAATATCTTGATGAATTATATTATCGAGCGGTTGTTGAATTATTTTTGCAAATTCCGCAATAATTTGTTTTTTTACATCTTCAATGTCATTTTCCATATTGTCATCAGACCAATCATTTCTAGCTAAAACCGTATAAGAAGCCGAATTTTTTCGTTGCGGTTTTGAATTTTCAGAACTAATCCAAGAAATTATTGAATTTTTAATTAAAGCGACATCATATTGAAGATTTAAAGGCTTTTCGAAGCCAAGCATCAAAGCAAAACAACCGAGCATTTTAATATTTTTTGTCGCTTCAAAAAAATTACATTCTTGCGGAATTAACTCTAATAATTGTGGCGCTGGAATTGAAAAAAATATCCAATCAAATTCACCTAAAGAATTATTTTTATCGTCAAAAATTAGCCATTTTTTAGCATTTTTTTCAATTTTTGCAATACGGGTTTGCAAAGATATATCAAGGTCTTGCGCCAACTCTTTACAAAATTGATTCATTTTTATAGCCGGCACAAAATGATTTTTTTCTTGTGGCCATTGGCGCTGATAAGTAATTTTATAATTATCAATTTCAACAAAATTTCCGCACCAAGGCATTAAAATTTTTTGCTCAATAAATGGCTTTAAAAATTCTTGAAATTCTAGTTTTTTAGCAGTGAAAAATTGCGCTCCGAAATCAAAATTAAAATCATCTTTAATGCGTGAAGCCATTCTGCCACCAACTCCGCGCGCTTTCTCAAAAATTTTAACTTCGCCAATATTTTTTAATTTTTGCGCCAAAATTATTCCTGAAAATCCTGCTCCGACAATTGCAATTGAAGGTTTTTTCATAATTATTTATTCAATTCTTTTTCGATTGCGTTGATAATTTTTTCACTTTCAGGAGTGGTGCTTGAAATAAAATAATCGACTAATTTGCCATCGCGTCCGATTAAATATTTGTGAAAATTCCACTTCGGGGAGGAAAGCGCGCCAAGCTTTTCTTTGGCAAAAAGATAAAATGGATGCGCCTCTTTTCCCGTCACAATTTCTTTTTGCGTAACTAAAAAATTTACACCATAATTATATTTACAAAATCTTTGAATTTCTTCGTTACTTCCCGGCTCTTGACTGCCAAAATTATTGCTCGGAACCCCGATAATCATAAGTCCGCGGTCTTTATATTTTTGATATAATTTTTCTAACCCTTCATATTGTTTAGTAAATCCGCATTTCGAAGCGGTGTTGACGATTAACAAAACTTTGTTTTTATAATCGGCTAAATTGATTTTAGTTTCATCGAAATTAACAAAAGAAAATTGATAAACATCCTCAATTTTTGAATTTTTTGCCTTAGAGCCCGTTGAAAATAATGACATCATAAATAAAGTTATTAAGATTTTAAAAATATTTTTTTTCATGTTTAAATTATTTTTTGTAAAAATTTTATCTTCAAAAAAATTATAAGTTTTTCAATAAAATAAGTCGATAAATATTTTTAAAGAATTTTCTTTTTCTAAATCAAATTAACTTAAAAATACACGCTCTTATAAATTGACTTTTTATGTCTGTTTTAGATTTAAATAAAATTTCTAAATTAATTTTAATAAAATTTCTAAATAAAATAAAAATAACTTGTAATAAATAAAAAAACTCAGTATAAAACTTTCTATTATTATTTCTGCAGATTTTATATAATAAATTTATAAAATAAAACACGAGAAAAGTCTTAGAGCAGAAAGAAGATAAGAAAAAATAAGTTTAACAATATAATTAATTTTGATAAATAAATTTAATAATTGAAAATTATGCTAGACAATGTGAATATTAATGAAAAAGATCCAAATGGCAATACCCTTCTTCACCATGTCGCTATTAGAGAAGAAAACCCTAAATTCATAACAGAACTAGTAAATGCTAAATGTGACATTAATGCTAAGTCTAATTCAGGCGATACCCCTCTTCACCTTGCAGCGTCCCAAGGCCATGCTAAAAACATCGAAACTCTACTTCGCTTAGGAGCGAATCCTTATATAACTAATGTAACTGGTCAAACCCCTCTTCATTTAGCCTCTCAGGAAGGCAAAACTAACGCCGTTGAAGCTCTATTAAGAAATCCAGAGTTGCGTGAATTAGTTGATAAAGCTGATGAAAAACATAACAATACCGCTCTTCACCATGCCGCTATTAATGGCCACAAAGATACAGTTAAATTTCTTATAGATTCAGGAGCAGATATAGATGCGGTGGACAAAAAGGGCAATACCGCTCTTCATCTGGCTGTTATTTTCGATCAAGTTGACACCCTCAAAACCCTGTTAGAATCAAAAGCAGATCCTAATTTACAAAATATACATGGCGATACCCCCCTTCATATTGCAATCCTAAAAAATAATAAGGAATCAGTCAGAGTTTTAATTAATGAAAAGGCAAATGTTAATATAAGAAATAAAGAAGGCCAAACCGCCACCTTTTTGATGGAATGTGCAATTTCGCAAATAAATCTAATCAAAGACATCATTTATAGCTTACCAGCTGGCAAACCACAAGGAAGGCTTGCTAACGCTCCAGGAAACGAAGGGCCTCGAGCAGCTCAATTGGTTGGATCTGGCGTGCCTCACCAAAGAAGTTAAGCTAAATAATAAACTAAAAAACACAAATAATTGATCAAGTTATTTTAATCACAATATTAAATTTTTTTAATAATTAAAAAGTTTACGGATAAAATTCACAAACTTCCTCAATTGCTCTTTAAAAGTAAATCCAAATTTAATATATTTTTTGGAATTAATAGCCCACATTTCATTTAAAAATTTGGCATAACTTATTGCGGATTTATAAATGCTAAGTGGCGTTAGATTGACATCGAAATTAAAATGGCTAAATTTATTTTAAATCATAAAATCTAAAAAATATCAATTTTCCCTCAATAAAATTATTCAAATTTTATAAATATGAAGTTTTCTCTAAATTATTTCAAAGATAAATGGCAACTACTACTCTCTATTGCTTCTGTTACTTCTTTGGTAATCCATTATTTTGCTAAATTTGCACTTAAAATTGATGAAAATTATAGTCTTTTTTTTGTTTTAATTGTTGGCGGAATTCCACTTTTAATTCAAATATTTCTTAAAATTATAAAAGGCAATTTGGGCGCTGATTTGATTGCTTTCATGGCGCTAATTTTGGCAATTTATTTGCACGAAAATGTCGCGGGCGTTTTAATTATTTTGATGCTCGCAAGTTCGCAAGCGCTTGAAGAATTCGCCTCGCATCGTGCGTCTTTTGTTTTAGAAGCTCTAGCTCAAAGAATGCCAACAATTGCTCACTTAAAATCTGAAAATAATTTTTTTGACACCGAAATTGCTAAAATAAAAATCAATGATTTGATCGCCATTTTTCCACACGAAATTTGCCCAATTGATGGCGAAGTGGTTGAAGGCAGAGGCTCGATGGATGAATCATATTTAACGGGTGAGCCTTATCGAATTTCCAAAACCATTGGCTCCAAAGTTTTATCGGGCGCTATTAACGGCGAATCTTTATTCGTTATTAAAACCGAAAAATTGCCCGCTGATTCACGCTATGGAAAAATCATGGAAGTCATGAAGCAAGCCAAAGAACAAAGGCCAGAAATTCGAAAACTTGCCGACAAAATTGGAGCAATTTTTGCGCCCATAACCATAATTATCGCCTCAACTTCTTATTATTTCACTCACGATTTAACTAATTTTCTAGCGGTCTTAACAATCGCAACGCCCTGCCCGCTATTGATTGCTGTCCCAATCGCCATTATTAGCGCTATTTCGATTTCGGCGCGTCAAGGCATTATAATCAAGGATGCGCGCATTTTGGAAAAATTATCAATTTGCACGACGGCAATTTTTGACAAAACCGGAACTTTAACTTTCGGCGAACCCAATATTTCTGAAATTATTGCTCTCGATGAATTTTCTGCCGAGGAAATTTTGCAAAAAACCGCCAGCCTCGAACGCTACTCTCGCCATCCTTTGGCCGGCTCAATTTTAAAAGAAGCGCAAAAGCGCAATTTAATTTTACTCGACGCTCAAAATATTTCAGAAAAACCCGGCTATGGCATGATTGGCAATATCGGCGAACAAGAGATAATCATCACCAGTCGTAAAAAAATTCATGAATTTCAGCCCTCAAAAATTCCTTTGCCTGAGTTATCTGATGGCATGGAATGCGTTATAATTATTAATAAAAAAGTGGCGGGAATCCTTCATTTTCGCGATTTGGAGCGACCAGAAAGTAAATCTTTTATTAGTCACCTCGCTCCTAATCATAATTTTAAAAAAATTATTTTATTGTCGGGCGATCGCGCCAGCGAAGTCAATTATCTCGCCGAAAAACTTGGCATTAATAATTATTTTAGCTCGCAAAGTCCCGAACAAAAACTTGAAATTGTTAAAAAAGAAACTCAGAATGCACCGACTTTATTTATGGGCGATGGTATTAATGATGCGCCAGCATTGATGTTGGCATCGGTTGGCATCGCTTTTGGTCAAGGCAATAATATTACTTCGGAATCTTCGGGGGCGGTAATTTTGGAAAGCAACTTGCTCAAAGTCGACGAACTCATTCACATTAGTATCTTTACGCGTAAAATAATTTTACAAAGTGCGATTGGCGGAATGCTTTTTAGTGTCGTCGGAATGATTCTCGCCAGCTTTGGATTAATTTCGCCTTCCGAAGGGGCAATTGCCCAACAAATTATTGATGCCGTCGCGATTGTCAACGCTTTGCGCCTAACAATTACCAAAAATGTAGTTTCGGATATTAAGTAAATAAATTTATATGATTTTTATTCACCACCACATTGACTTTTTCAAAGCAAAAAATATTATTTAAGAAATATTTTTGCATTCAAAATTTTTATTATAAAACTTCATGCCAAAGCGTACAGATCTGAAATCTATTTTAATTATTGGAGCGGGTCCAATCGTGATTGGTCAGGCTTGTGAATTCGACTATTCCGGCACTCAAGCTTGTAAAGCACTTCGCGAAGAAGGTTATAAAGTAATCTTGGTTAATTCCAATCCGGCAACAATCATGACCGATCCAAATGTTGCTGATCGAACTTATATCGAGCCGATAACTCCAGAAATTGTTGAAGAAATTATTCGCAAAGAGCGTCCTGATGCAATTTTACCAACGGTTGGCGGACAAACAGCTTTAAATTGCGCCATTGCTTTGGCAAAAAATGGTGTCCTTGAAAAATATAATGTTGAGTTAATTGGTGCGTCGATTGAAGCGATTAAAAAAGCCGAAGATCGGGCTTTATTCCAAAAAGCCATGGAAAAAATTGGCCTAGAAACTCCTAAAAATGCTATTGTGCATAATTTAGAAGAAGCAAAATTAGCTTTGCAAAAAGTTGGTTTGCCGGCAATTATTCGCCCTTCTTTTACCATGGGTGGCGCTGGTGGTGGCGTTGCTTACACCGAAGAAGAATATTTACAAATTGTGGCTTATGGCTTAACAATCTCACCAACAAATGAAGTATTAATTGATGAATCAATCATCGGCTGGAAAGAATATGAAATGGAAGTAGTGCGCGACAAAAATGATAATACCATCATTATTTGTTCGATTGAGAATGTTGATCCGATGGGAGTCCATACCGGAGATTCCATCACCGTGGCGCCGGCTTTAACTCTTACCGACAAGGAATATCAGAATATGCGTAACGCTTCAATCGCGGTCTTGCGTGAAATTGGCGTTGAAACTGGAGGCTCGAATGTGCAATTCGCGGTTAATCCAAAAAATGGCAAGATGACCATCATCGAAATGAATCCACGCGTTTCGCGCTCATCGGCTCTTGCTTCAAAAGCCACAGGCTTTCCAATCGCCAAAGTTGCCGCTAAATTGGCGGTAGGATTTACTCTCGATGAAATCAAAAATGATATTACGGGAGGAATTACGCCTGCTTCATTCGAACCTACTATCGATTATGTTATTACCAAAATCCCTAAATTCACATTTGAGAAATTTAAAGGTAGCGACAATGTGTTATCGAGCTCAATGAAATCAGTTGGCGAAGTTATGGGAATTGGACGCTCCTTCATCGAAAGTTTCCAAAAAGCTTTGCGTTCTTTGGAAGGAAATTTAAGTGGCCTCGAAGAAGTAAAAATCTTAATCGAAGATGATGAACAACGCCGAAAAGTAATTCGTCAAAAATTAAAAATCGCCTCTCCAAATAGAATTTTATTAATTGCGCAAGCTTTGCGCGAAGGAATTTCGGCTCAAGAAATCAACGAAATCTGCAGTTACGATCCATGGTTCATCGAACAAATCGAATCGGCAATCATAGTTGAAAATAAAATTAAAAAAGACGGCTTGCCAAACAATTACGAAGATTTTTTAAATCTAAAAAGAAT
Organism: Rickettsia typhi; assembly: GCA_945890035.1. Taxonomy (GTDB): domain Bacteria; phylum Pseudomonadota; class Alphaproteobacteria; order Rickettsiales; family UBA1997; genus CAILUF01. The sequence continues at coordinate 34,176 of CAMDCJ010000002.1, read as the reverse complement.
GGGATTTTCTGATAAAAGATTAGCAAAATTATCTGGAATTACCGAGAAAGAAGCTAGAGAAATAAGACGCGGGCTTAATATCCACCCAATTTATAAAAGAGTCGACTCTTGCTCCGCAGAATTCGACTCAATCACCCCTTACATGTATTCAACTTACGAGTAAAAATGAAATATTTATCTTATAAAAATCTACGAAATAAAAATGAATTATTTGTCGAAAATGTAGCAATTTCTGAAATTGCTAAACAAGTCGGAACGCCTTTTTATTGCTATTCGCGCTTAACTTTATTCGAAAATTATCAAAATTTTGTCGATGCTTTTGCAGGCAATAAAATTTCTGATTATAAAATTTGTTATGCCATAAAAGCTAATTATAATTTTCATTTAGTAAAAATTTTAGCTGACCTTGGAGCGGGAATTGACGCGGTTTCAGCCGGTGAAATTCATCGAGCAATTAAAGCCGGAATCAATCCTAAAAAAATTGTTTTTGCGGGAGTTGGCAAAACTCGCGAAGATTTAACTTTTGCTTTGCAAAATGGTGTTGAAGAATTTTCGGTTGAATCTGCCGAGGAAATGTTTTTGCTAAATGAGGTCGCCTCAAATTTGCATAAAATTGCCAAATTTTCTTTACGCGTCAATCCTGATGTTGACGCCAAAACTCACCACAAAATTTCCACCGGACGCAAAGGCGATAAATTCGGAGTTGACATTGATTTAGTTGAAGAAATTTATGCTTTAGCTTCAAAACTTCCCGCCTTAGAAATTTATGGAATATCGATGCATATTGGTTCACAAATAACCAATCTCGAGCCTTTTAAAATAGCCTTCGACAGGCTTCGTAAAATTTGTCAAAATTTAATTAAAAAAGGTTTTAAAATAAAAAATTTAGATTTTGGTGGTGGCGTTGGAATCAACTACCAGAACGATAAAACCATTAATCTTTATGAATATATCGAGTTAATTAAAGAAACAATTCAAGATTTAGATGTTAAAGTTACGATCGCTCCAGGGCGCGCCATAGTTGGAAATATTGGGCTTTTAATAACTAAAGTAATTTATTTAAAAGAAACTCCGCGCAAAAATTTCGTTATAATCGACGGCGCCATTAACGATTTAATGCGCCCCGGACTTTATGATTCATATCACGAAGTTTTGCCAGTTGAAAAAAAAGCAGGATTCAAAGCTATTTTTGATTTTGCCGGACCAGTTTGCGAAACCACCGATATTTTAGCAAAAGATCGCGAAGTTTTTATTCCAAAACCCAATGATTTATTTGCCTTTTGTAGCGCTGGTGCGTATGGCTCTTCAATGTCGAATGAATATAATTGTCGCCCTTTGGTGCCGGAAGTTTTGGTTGATGATAATAACTTCAAAATTATTCGTCGTCGCCCAACTTTTGATGACATGCTTCATCTTGAAATTTTATAATATTTATGAACAAAAAAATTTTAATTGCCAAGATTATTTCAGCTCGAGGAATTAAGGGCGAAGTCAAAATTATGTATTTCGGCGATGATGTTAAAAATCTTGAAAAATACCCAATTTTCGATACCAAAAATAATCAAATCGATATCAAATTAATCAATAAAACTGCGATTGGTTTTAATTCTTCGGGAGATAAAATCGTGGCTTCTAAAATTGCCGGAGTTGATGATCGCAACAAAGCTGAATTACTTAGGGGCGTCGAACTTTTTACCGATCGTGAAAATTTCTCAAAAACTAAAAAAAATGAGTTTTATATTGCCGATTTAATTGGCCTAAATGTTTTTAATATAAAAAAACAAGAGATTGGTAAAATTGTTAATGTTTTTAATCCCGGTTCTTCAACCGCAATTGAGATTGAATTTTTAGATAACTTTATCCCCGCCGGATTCCAAAAAATTGACAATTTTCCTTTTAAAAATGATTTCTTTCCGTCGGTTGATATTGAGTCTAGAGTTGTTGTTTTTGAAGCCCCAGAATTGGTTTAGGTTTTTAGAACCTAAAATAATGCCACCAAATCGATACTTTTATTAAAATAATTATCCCCTAAACCTAAAATTTCTTTAACTTAAAAAAAATTAAAATGTTAATGATTTTACTTTTTTTGATAGTTTAAAATTTATAAACTAAGCTGAAACGAGTGAAGGAATTACTTGTTTCAAATAACGTCTTTTTTTGAATAAAAAAATCCGTATTTAGGTTGTCTGCTGGATAACTAGAATCTCTTTCACCCTCATCATAAAATTGCGTATAATCAATAATTGCCCTAAGATGATTTTGAATTGATATATCAATTCCGAATCCTCCGCCAAAAAATATTCCACCACCACTGGTTATAGAATTATGATTGTTATTATCTTTAAGAATAAAATTCGAAGTCGACATACTAAACGAAAGTTTTAAATATGGTAAAAAATTTTTAAAAATATTATAACCTAACTTTCCAGAATAATATGAGTTATTTGAAAATAAATAAGAGATACTTTTATATTTATTATTATCAATTTTATTACTGGTTATTTTAAATTCGCCAATATTAATTGCATATTCCTGCCCCAAAAATAAGCCACTTGAAAATAACCTGCCCTGTCCGATTATAATTGAGGGTAGGACTTTCGACCCAGAGAAGTTATATTTATAAGGAGGGTTAATGTTGCTAGGTTCAAAGATATTATTTTCATTTTCTTGAAGATCTAATGATGAATCTATTTTAGCTAAACCTACTCCAAAATATATTCCATTAAAATTATTATCATGGGTAAAATTTTTTTTGGCTAATGGCGCAAGATTGCAAAAATATGATTGACGATTTGAATTATCATATACTCTATAACCATAACCTTTTCCATCTTTAAAATTTTTATATTTTTTTACAGGTTTTGGTTGCGCCGAGTAATCAAAACTGTTATCATAATTATTATTAGAATTATTCAATTTACTCTTATCATTTTTATATTTTTCTACATACTCTGGTTGATTAGCATAATCAAAACTGTTGCCATAATTATCGCGTTGATTATTAAATTCGACCTCATCATAGCTTCTTTTTGAAGGCGATGAATAATTATAATTTAATTGATAACTATCAGTAATTCCTAGATAATCATTGTAATAATTATTTTTTTCTTGATATGGATAATTAGAATCATTTTGAGCAAAAAGAATGGGGGTTTTAGTTATAAAAAAAACCGATAATAGTAAAAGAAAATTTAACATAACTAAAAGCGATATAAGATTCCGATTTTTAATGAATTAATTTTGAAATCCGCAATGAATGAGTTTTCAGACCAGTTAACTTCAGTTCCATCGCCATTTTTTATTTCGGAAGGATTATTTGAGACCGCTTTTCTGTGTAAATTAAAAGAACCCATAGATTGAGGAACAAACCAGTATGAATAATCTGCAGTTATTCTAAAGTGATTTGAAAGCAAATATTCCCCTCCTAAACTTAAACGAATTGGAGGGGAAGTCCCATTATTATTGGCTTCCTTGACAATATAATCTCCATCAATTTTTATATCCGACGAAGAAAAAGATGCAACTCCAGCATTGAAATATAACATGGATCTTTTGTTTAATAAATAGCCAATTTTTGCATTAAAAATTATAGGATTACTTAAGCTATAAATTAAATTTTGAGAAGATTCTTTCTCATATTTTTCTTTTTCATTATAATAATTAATTTCTTTTGTTTTTAATTTATGAGTGAATTCATTAAGACCAGCTCGAATTTCAAAGTCAGTTGCCAAATAAACTCTATCTATTAAAAATCCACCTCCCACCGTTAAATTTGGAAGTGAAGATGATCCAGAAAAATTTTCTCTAGAGCTAATATTAGAAACAACTGGAATATTAATTGATTGATTAGGTGGGTTACCAGATATATTATAAGGTATAGAATTTTCAACTTTAAATCCACCTGAAAATTTTGAAATTTCCATTCCTAAAGAAAAATAAACCCCATTCCAATTATCCTCAAATGCTGTTGATTCCCATCTTTTATCAACAAATGATTCGCAATTATATGCTTTTCCCTCGGGATCAACGATTGACATTCCAGATTTAGCGCCCGAACCTCCAACTGATGAAGACATGCCTCCAAATCCCATTGAAGAACCTCCGCCAAAAGCATAAGAGTCACTAATTTTAAATAAGAAAAATATGGATAAGTAACAAACGGTAACTTTTGATATTTTTGATGTATTTATAACAAGGTTTTTTAACATTTATTAGAATAGTTTATTGATTTTTGAACCAATTCTTAATCTAAGCGCATTAAGTTTAATAAAGCCCTGAGCATCTTTTTGATCATAAACTGAATCTTCTTCAAAAGTAACATGAGCCATTGAGTACAAGCTTCTTGGAGACTCGCGCCCCATCACATAAACATTACCTTTATATAATTTTAAACGAACTTTTCCTTCAACTCTTTCTTGACTTTTATCGATTAAAGCCTGAAGCATTAATCGCTCCGGAGCAAACCAAAAACCATTATAAATTAAGCTCGCATATTTTGGCATCAATTCATCTTTCAAATGCGTCGCTTCGCGATCAAGCGTTATTGATTCGATGGCGCGATGTGCAACTAATAAAATAGTGCCTCCTGGCGTTTCATAAACCCCGCGAGATTTCATGCCAACGAAGCGATTTTCAACTAAATCTAAGCGACCGACGCCGTTTTTTCCACCGAGTTCATTGAGTTTAGTAAGAATTTGCGCTGGCGACATTTTCTTGCCGTCAATTGCAATTGGATCGCCTTTGGAAAATTCAATTTCAACAATTGTCGATTGATTGGGAGCATCTTCGGGGCTGACGGTGCGTTGATAAACATATTCAGGAGCGGGTTGCGATGGATCTTCCAAAACCTTACCCTCGCTTGAAGTATGAAGCAAGTTAGCATCAACCGAATATGGCGCCTCGCCTTTTTTATCTTTAGCAACTGGAATTTGGTTTTTTTCAGCGTAATCAATGAGTTTAGTGCGAGAATTTAAATCCCATTCGCGCCAAGGGGCGATGATTTTTATATCGGGTTTATTAGCATAATAACTAAGCTCAAAACGCACTTGATCATTACCCTTGCCAGTTGCGCCATGAGCGACGGCATCGGCCCCAACCATTTCGGCAATTTCAATTTGTCTTTTAGCGATTAGCGGGCGCGCGATAGAAGTTCCAAGCAAGTAAACTCCTTCATATAAAGCATTGGCGCGAAACATCGGAAACACATAATTGCCAACAAATTCTTCGCGCAAATCTTCGATAAAAATTTCTTTAACTCCAAGCATTTCAGCTTTTTTGCGAGCAGGTTCAAGCTCTTCACCCTGCCCTAAATCGGCGGTGAAAGTAACGACTTCGCATCCATAATTTTCTTGTAACCATTTTAAAATAACTGAAGTATCAAGGCCACCAGAGTAGGCTAAAACAACTTTTTTAATTTTATTTTTTGACATAAATTTATTATATTTTTATTTTTGTCAAAGAAAAATATTAGAATTTAATTAAAAATACAAGCTTTTATCAGAAATTTTTTCGAGGAAATTATGCACTTCGTGGGAGTCTTTTTTAAAAGAAGTAAAAATTGTTGCCATTGTTAGAGGCGCATTGAAAACAATATTGTTGGCGATGTAAATATTATGAATATTTTTTAAATCAAAATCATCTAAAATTTTTGTTGGATTATGGTTTAAAAAGCTTGTAAAATGGCTCTCGCTAAACCTAGTAAAAATGCTTTCATTTTTACAATATCGCATCTCGCTTGCTAAATTTGAACTGTAAATTTCTAAAATTTTATTCAGATCATAAAGTCGATAATCAAGCTCAAGATCTTGATTAAAGATTGATTTTGCAATGTTTTTTCCGACTTCAAAAATATAAAAATCTAAAAATGCCATAGTAATTTTTTGACGATTTTTTAGAGATAATTTTTGCATTTTTTTGTCTTCATGAAAGATTTTTGATAATTTTATAATCTCTTCAATTGCCGGGCGCTTTATGCCTATAAGCATTTGCCAAGCATAGTTAATATCAACCATTTTTAAGGCAATTATTTGATTTCTAATAAAGTCGCGAAACAAATTATTATGCGAATAAAGTTCCAATAAAATTTTTGAATTATGTCTTTTAATAATTTTATTGAAAGCCTCTTGCAAGCCCAGAAACATTAGGGCAAAAGTGCCGGAGTGAGCGATGGTTCGATCCAAAGTTATCGCTCTAGTTTCAAAAATATTAAATGTCGAAATATTTTCAATTAAATCACAATATTTAACTGGCGCTTTGATATTTTGTTGTTTTGTACCGCGTTTTAATGGACGCGAACTAAGGTTGCCAAGCATAACTCCGAGGCGGTTTGAGTTAAAAAATAATTCATTCAAATATTGATTTGAAAAATATTTTTTTTGATATGAATTAATCGCTTCATCACTAAATTCTTGGCGAATTTTATAATATTTTGAATTATTGGTTTTTGTTTTTTTAAATAAAGAAGAAGCCTTCAGCGAAGCACACAAATTATGCAACGCGAAATTTTCAATGGTATTTTGCGCAATACTTAACGAGCCGAATAAAATTTGTTGTTGCTGTCCTTGAATCGTTGTAATTGGAGGCTCAAGACGCAAATTTTTTATCTTCATCTCCTTGGCAATTTGTAAAATTGAGTTAGCATGTTGATTGGCAATTTCATCGAAGCGACCACCGCCTCTTTGAAGAGAATAACCGCCACCATTAAAAACATAAACTTCTAAATCTAAATTATATTTTTCGAGGGCAATTTTTTTAAGCATTAAAATTTCTCCAGCACATCTATCTTGGTAATAATCAACTGCTACTCCGCCTACTCTAGCAGTGTCGCTTTTGGCAACCATGGCGATTATTTTTTTAGCTCTTTTTAAATATTTTTGATAAATTTTATCGGCAATTAATTGTTGCTGAATTGCAAAAATATTTTTTAAATCTTCAACTGATTCAGATAAAGTTACGATATCAATTATATGATTTTTTATTTGAAAATTTTTGGTAATTTTTAGCAAAAATAAAACCATCAAAACTTGACTAACATTCTTATGATTTGAAATTATAAACTTATCGATAAAGAATGGATTTTTATTTACAACCAAGAGCCTTTTAATAATTTCATTATTGTTAGTTTTTAGTAATAAAAACTTATAAATTTTATCAATCAAAATTTCATTTTCTAAAAATTCATGCAGGATTTTAATTTTATTCACCTCATCTTTTGCGAAAAAATTTACTCCAAAATCTTGTAAAATTTCCGCCCCCGCATTTTCAATATCTTTCGCATCATGCCTCAAATCAATTTTCGATTCTAACTTAAGTTTTTTAATTCTTTCGATGCCGATTTCTAGAATTTCTGCAGTTGTATTTGGGTTGCCATCGCCATCTCCACCATGGCTCCATAATGCAATTTCACAAATTTTCTTGGGTAAAAATATTTGATTTTTATATGGTGAATTTTTGATTTCTAATTTTAGTTTTTTATGCAATTGTTGATTGGCAATTTTAATATTTTTTAACGCCAATTCGCTTTCAATCATCTCATCTAAACATGATTTTTTTTGACTAGTTATCGAACACTTCAAAATTTTTTGTAAATTATCTTGAAGTTTTTTAAAGTTAAGAGTTTTTTTGTTAGAAATTATCTCATCAAATTCATATCCAAGAACTGAATATTCTAAGCTTGTTGGGTTTGTTGGATGTGGGGTTAAACTAAAAAAGGCTTTAAAATTTTTCGTTAGAAAATTTTGTAAAATTTCTGGTTTTATTTTATTTTCAAAAGCTTTTTTGAGTAATTCGTTAAATGAAAATTGCTCATCTTTTGCTTCAATTTTATAGCAAGAAATTATATCATTGAGAGCTGATTTTCTAGCTCTTCTTAACACTTCTTGTAATTTCGATTCTAGCTCGAGAATTTGTAAAAATAACTTTTTATCTTCTTTGATTTCATTATAAAATTTATCAACTTCCAAATCTTTTTGCTTAGAATCAATCTTTTTTTTAATCCTTTGTAATTCTAAAAATTTTAATTTGACTTCTTTATCAAATTCATTTAAATCGACCAATGAATATATAAAGTCCAATTTAATTGATTCTTGAATTTGCGTTAAATATTGATATTTTTTTGAATTTTTCTCTAAATATTTAATGTTATTTAGCCTCTTGACCATAGAATTAATTGACTTTATAAATATTACTAATTTTAAAACCTAATTATCAATCATCAAAATGCAATTAAAAACATTATTATCTAAGATAGATATCGCAAAATATTGTAAAAACGCACAACAACGATTTGATTTTAATTCAACAAATTTTATCGATGATGTCTTTGAAAAAATTCAAAAAGATCATCATATTGCGCTGGTTTTTGACGAAAAAAATCAAGAAATTATCGGATTAATTGTTTGCAAAATTAATCATGATTTTTTTTCAAATAAACTTTGCGAGATCATTGATTTTTATGTGTCTGAAGGCAATAATGAAATTGCAATTATGCAACTTTTAAGCGATTGGTTAAATAATATTTGTTGCCAATTTTTATGTAAAAAAATAATTTTTACTTCTCTTACAAAAAATAAACTTGAACATAAATTATTTTTATCAGAAAAATTCATTTTAGAAAAATTTACATTCACTAAAGAAATTTAAATTATAGCTTATAGAATGCCAAAAAAATCTCGCTCAAAAATAAATTATTACTTGCATAAATATTTTCTAATACCCTTTAAAATATTTCACAAAGCATTGTTAGACACTATTCGACATGACGGCATTGAACATTCTGGCTATTTGGCTTTCTTGAGTATTTTATCATTTTTTCCATCACTAATTTTCTTAATTGCGGTGATTGGAATTTTTGGAGAATCACAAATTGGTACCGATTTTTTACATGAATTAATTTCCAGTTTACCAAATGAAATGTCGCGCGGACTTACTCCTAGAATCAACGAAATAATTTCTGGTCCAAGCGATGGTTATTTAACAATTGCGATTATTGGCGTAATTTGGACGGCATCATCTTCGGTTGAAGGTTGTCGCACAATTCTAAATCGCGCCTACCGCGTAGCCCTCCCGCCACCATATATCTTGCGCAGATTAGTAAGTATTTTTGAATTTTTTATAATAATTTTCGTGATACTTAGTGGTATTTTAATATTCGTTATTGTGCCCGTTATTTTAAAATATTTTGAAAAACAATTTTCAATAAAACTCGCCATTGATTATGACTTTTTTTACCTGCGTCAAGTAGCAATTTTTGTGATTCTAGCCATCTCAACTTCACTTCTTTATTACGCCCTTCCCAATGTTAAACAAAAATTTTCGCAAACTCTTCCAGGGTCAATTTTGGCGGTAATTTTATGGATCACTTTAGTAAATTTTTTCTCGCTTTATTTAGAAAATTTTAATCAAATGAATTTTGTTTACGGCTCAATCGCTGGAATCATAGTTTCGTTAATGTTCTTTTATTTAATCAGTTTAGTTTTTATTTTTGGCGCTGAATTTAATTATAATTTTCATCGCGTTTATCAAATTTTCTTGAAACCTAAAAAAACTATTTCGTGAAACTTCCAAGTTGGCCCGACCCAAATTATTTTCATCACATAAATCTTGGTTTAGAACGAATTTTTGAGCTACTAAAAAGGCTCGATAATCCACATTTAAAAATGCCTCCGACGATTCATGTTGCTGGCACCAACGGCAAAGGTTCAACTTTAGCTTTTTTAAAAAATATTTTTCAAGAAGCCGGATATAAAGTTCATCGCTACACCTCGCCTCACTTAGTTGAATTTAATGAAAGAATTGAAATTTGTGGGACAAAAATTGATGATGTTTTTTTAAATGAAGTTTTAGAAAAATGTCGCGACGCTTGTGAAATAAGCCCTAAAATCGACATAACTTTTTTTGAAGCAACGACCGCCTGCGCTTTTTTGGCTTTTAGCCAAATCGAAGCCGACATTTTATTGTTAGAGACGGGAATGGGCGGAGAGTTTGACGCCACCAATGTTTTGCAAAAAGTTTTATGCTCACTCATCACTACAATTTCAATCGATCATCAAGAATTTTTAGGAAAAACTATCGAAAAAATCGCCGAAGCCAAAGCCGGAATTATTAAAGAAAATTGCCCCATAATTTGCGTTAATCAAAATCAGCAAGTCCTTGATTTAATTCAATCGAAAGCTTCAAAACTCAATGCCGAATTTATTAATTCCAAAGTTTTTTTTGAGTCTTTAAATTTCGATCTTAAAGCCATAAAAATTCCGCTAAATGGTTCTCATCAAATTGAAAATGCACAACTGGCGATTAGTTGCGTGAAGCATCAAAATCTTTTTAAAATTAGCGATAAAAATATTAAAAATGGCATTGAAAAAACTCGCTGGAAAGCCCGATTAGAAAAAATTGAAGATGGCATTTTCGCTCAAAAACTTTCAAAAAATTTTCAACTTTATCTTGATGGAAGCCATAATTCACAAGGCGCCACAACAATTTCTGAATTTTTAAAAAATTTTCCTCATCACCAAAAAATTATAATTTTTCAAATGCTTAAAGATAAAGAATGTGAAGAATTTTTAAAAATTATTGGCGCTAATATTGATAAATTATTAATTTGTAAAATCGCCTCTGATTCAAGATTTAGAACCGCACAAAACATTTTAGAAATTGCGCAAAATTTAAAAATTAACTCAACAATAATTGAAAATTTTTCAGAAGGTTTTAAAAAAATCGAAGAAGAATTTTCTTCCCAAGAAAGCATTATTTTAATATGTGGATCGCTCTATTTCGCCTCTGAATTTTTAGTGCAAAATCAGCAAAATTAAACTGCTTTGATAACAATTTCAATTTTAAATCAGGCATTTGAATTTGAAGGCGAGTCATTGTTGCGCCTACCCTAATTTAGACGCGCATAAACGAGACCTGATAAATTCCCCCGTCGCTTGCTTTAGCACGACTTAAAAAATTAACAATTCCATCATTTAAAATTGGAATTGTTAATTGCACCAAGTTTTTTTCTTCTCACCATTATAAACTCTTGCTAGCCCTTTAATTACAAGCTCTTGGCCTAAATCGCTTTCATTAATCATAACTTTTGCAACAATTCTACCACCATATTTATCCCATTTAATTTCCGAGAAAGTAATTTTTTGACGATTTTTTTGAGCTTTTTCAATGGAATTTTTTGTATAATTTGAAGCTTTTTGCGCTAAAATATTTTCTTTTTCGCATTTGGCGCGCGGGGCTTTTTCAGGAGTATCAACTCCCTTCATTCTAACAAAAAGCTTTAATTCTTCCGGCAAAAATTGATTGGCAATTTCTAAAGTATCACCATCAACAATTCTAATTACTTTCCAGTTATAAACATTAACCTCTTTAACCGCATTAGAAGCTGAAGCCCTAAAACAAATTATCGAAAAAAAGAGAATAGTGAAAGAAAATAATTTCATGAAATTAATTTGGCGAAATTAGCCAAGATTTGAATAAAAATGTAAAATTAGAAATATGTCGATTGCGATTAAAATATTTCTAGAATTTAGTTCGGTAATTGATTCTTGTAGAAATAATTTTCTAAAAAAAACTTTCGAGGTGCCACCATTTTGAATTTTTAATTTTTCTTTTTCTTCTTTAGTTAATTTTGGACGCTTAGGCGCGCATTTTATGGTTGCGTAAATGTGCCAAACAAAATAAATTATAAAAAAAACTGATATGGGATATACAAAAAAGCTTTGGTTAAATTTTCTTGATACTTTATCAAAAATAAAATATGCTAAGAAGAAAACCAGAGCGCCCCAATACCAAGTAATAACCGAAAAGCTTTCTAAGCCTTTAGTTGATTTTATAAATGATGTTTTGATTTTATTTAAAGAATTTTCCATAAAATTTTTAACGTGAATAAACTATATTTCAATCATAGTTTTTTAAATTTTTAATTAAAACTAAAATTATCAATGATTATTTTTTCTCAATTAATTGTTATTTTTTTGAACAGCTTTTTTTGCCCCTTCCCAAGGCATTTCGAAATCAAAATTTCTAAATTCTTGCGTTAATTTTACATCTTCGTAAATAACTTTTTTTAGATTTTCATCATAACGAACTTCTTTATAGCCCGTCAAAGGAAAATCTTTGCGCAAAGGATGACCTTCAAAATCATAATCCGTTAAAATTCTACGCAAATCTGGATGATTTGAAAAAATAATTCCATACATATCAAAGGCTTCGCGCTCAAACCAGCCAGCCGAACTAAAGATTTTTGAAACCGTCGGCACTTCAACGCCGTCATCAATTGCGACTTTAACGGTGATACGATTATTGAGTTTATAACTTAATAAATTGTAAATTACTTCAAACCTTGGAGACCTTATTTGAAGCAAATCAGCGCCAAAAAGATCAACTAATGTTTTAAATGAAAGCTCTGCGTCATCTCTTAAAAAAGTTAAAAAATTTTCTAAATTATTTTTATCGACATAAATTATTAAATTATCGTTGGCGATTGGCTCGATAATTTTTACATCGCTAAAGTTTGATTTTATATATTGCGCTTGAGCTGGAAGATCTTGAAACATAAATTATCGTTTAAAATTTTTAGTTCTTTTAATTTTTCTTTGCAAAACCATTAAGCCATAAAGCAAAGCTTCTGCTGATGGCGGGCATCCAGGGACATAAACATCGACGGGAACGATACGATCACAACCGCGAACCACCGAATAAGAATAATGGTAATAGCCACCGCCATTGGCGCAACTTCCCATTGAAATTACATAACGCGGTTCAGCCATTTGATCATAAACTTTTCTAAGCGCTGGCGCCATTTTGTTCGTCAAAGTTCCTGCGACTATCATAACATCAGATTGCCTTGGCGATGGGCGAAATATCATGCCGTAGCGGTCAAGATCATAGCGACTTGCGGCAGTTTGCATCATTTCAACTGCGCAACAAGCCAAGCCGAAAGTCATTGGCCATAAAGAACCCGTTCTTGCCCAATTGATTAAATCATCAAGCTTTGCAGTTACATAACCTTGATTTTTTACTTCGTCGGTTAGTTGACTTATAAGTAAATCTTGGTTTAACGGACTTAAATTATTTATATTTTTCATTTAAAAAAAATTACGATTTTTAAAAATTATTTTATCAAATTAATATCGCCACTTATTGCGAATTGCCGAATTTATTTAGCCCGCAAGCGATTTATCTTTTTCTAAATTTGCTTTACAAATTTTATCAAGATAAATGGCATTATTTCCATTCAAGAGCGCCACGCTTCCATTCATAAATAAAGCCGACGGTAAGAATGCTTAAAAATGAAATCATCGACCAAAAACCGACGACACCAATCTCGCGCAGAGTCACTGCCCAAGGAAATAAAAACGCCACTTCCAAATCAAAAATAATAAATAAAATTGCCACTAAATAAAATTGTACTTTAAATTCACCGCGAGCAGACCCTTCACCTTCAAAACCACACTCATATTGCGAGTTTTTAGCTTCGTCAGGACGCATTTTATTGATGATAAAGGGGATTAAAATTATCACGCAAGATAAGACGATTGCGATAATTAAAAATATAAAAACTGGCAAATACTGACCGGCAACGAAATTTGCATCAGCAAAATTAATCAATGAATTATTCATGACTTTTTAAAAATTTTTTTAATTTATAAAAATTTAACTAGAAATATTGATTTGTTAAAGATAGAAATTTATGATTTCAAAATCAATTCAAATTTTTATTTTTTATTTCATGAACACAAACACTTATACGGCGCTCATTACGCCCTTCAAAAATAATCAAATTGACGAAAAAGCTTTTAGCAATTTAATCGAATTTCAAATCAAAAATGATATTGACGGCATCGTGCCTTGCGGTACAACTGGAGAATCTCCGACCCTTTCTCACGAAGAGCATAATCGCTTAGTTGAAATCGCTGTAAAAGTTGCTGGCGGAAAAATTAAAGTGATGGCTGGAACTGGTTCGAACTCTACTTCAGAGGCCGTTGCCATGACAAATCATGCTAAAAAAATTGGCGCCGATTCATGTTTAATCGTTGCGCCATATTATAACAAGCCAACCCAAGAAGGAATTTATCAACATTTTAAAGAACTTAATAAATGTGAAGTTCCATTAATTATTTACAATATTCCAGGGCGCTCCGTGATTAATATCACCGACCAAACTTTGGCAAGAATTTCTGAACTCGAAAATGTTATCGGAATTAAAGACGCTACGGGCGACCTTGCGCGCGTTGCCACTTTAAAACTTTTAGTCAAAAAAGATTTTCTATTTTTATCGGGAGAAGACGCCACCGCAGTTGGATTTAACGCTATGGGAGGCAATGGAATAATTTCAGTTTCTTCAAATATTTTACCAAAAATGGTAAGTGATTTGCAAAAAGCTACGGCACTTTCGAACTACAAAACTGCGGTAAAAATTCAAGATCAATTAACAAATTTTCATTCGGCAATGTTTTGCGAAACCAATCCAATTCCCGTAAAATACGCTTTAAGCTTAATGGGTTTTTGTGAAAATGAAATAAGACTTCCACTTTGCGCACCATCTCTAGAAGCACAAAATAGAATTAAAATAGAAATGAAAAATTTAAATCTAATTTCTTAGATTTTTTATTGGAAAATAGCGCAATTTATTTCGCCAAAGCGATTCATCATTAAGCTAATTTTATACCGACAAATTAATTGCCGTATCTTTTTAATAACTCACGATGAGTTATAATATCCTCAAGCTTCTTGATGTTGTTCGCCAAAATTTTTAAACCGCAATCTTGAGCAAATTTTTGCAAACTTAATTCGCGTTTTTTAAATATTCCAAAATCCTTTCTTATTGAACATAAAAAATAACCGCTAACCTTTACGGATCTAAACAAATCAAAGTAATCATTATCAAGAGTTTGTGGTTGAATTTTTGCAATATATTCAACCAATTCTCGAGAAATGCGCGTTATTTCTGAATTACTAAATAATTTATCCTTGGCAACCATATAATCCTTCAAGACAATTTCAAGTTCGCGGAAGTCTTTTTTAATGGCGATTTTATAGGCAATATCTAAATCTTCTACTCCACAAATCACAAGATATTCAGAAATTTTTATAAAATTTCTTTTGATTGCCAAAATTAAAGCATTATCGCCATCAACGGTTCTTTTGTTTCTATCGGCTCCAGAGGAAATTAAGAGAATAACCATGTTATAAAAATTGCCAAGAACCGCGAAATGTAAGGGCGTTAATCTTTGATTTTCAGGAATGGTTTCGGAATTTAAATCGGACTTGATCGAAATTAAATATTCCGCAACTTCGTAAGATCCAAATTCCGCGGAAACATGAAGTGGTGCAAGTCCGAATGAGGTTTTTACTTCTCTATCAATTCCGGCATGAACGAACTCTTCAACGATTTCTTTAAAATTAAATTTTGAGGCATAATGAATTGGCAACCAATTTCTAGTGTCATCCGAAGATTGAGCGTTAATATTGGCACCATATCCAATTAATACTTTAACATTTTCTAATCTACCGCTAATAGAGGCGTGATGCAATGCGGTGTATTTGTTGGTATCATAAATATTGATGTTTTTTATGCCAATTAAATTGATTATTTTTTTTAAATCTTCGGCTTTACCAAATTTAGCGACAACATGAAAAAAAGAAAATTTATAATCACTAAATTCTGTTAAAAAAAGCTCTTTGGCTTCTGTTAAATCAATAATTCTTTGAAGATTGTCAGAAATTTTTTCTTTTAAAATTCTAAATTCATCTTCTTGAATTACATTAACATCTTTTTTGTAATATTTAAAAAAACTGTCAATAATTTGTTGGTCGATTAAATTTGTATTCATAAAATT
This sequence comes from Rickettsia typhi, assembly GCA_945890035.1. Classification (GTDB taxonomy): domain Bacteria; phylum Pseudomonadota; class Alphaproteobacteria; order Rickettsiales; family UBA1997; genus CAILUF01. Next base: position 18,343 of record CAMDCJ010000002.1, on the reverse strand, counting down.
ATCCTAGTTTATTTTGATTTGCCCCTGGATTTACCTTGAGAGCGACTCGCTTTAATAAAATTTTGCCAAAATTTAGTTGACTCACCTTGTTTCATAGACTCAGCTTGAGCCATGATTACAGCGATTCTTTCACCAAATATTCTTAGTGTCCAAAATCCTATAGCTGGAGCCACTCCAACGATTCTTTCATCTTCTTGACTCTTGTTATTTTCATTTAGAATTTGGAATTTTTGCTGATTTTTGGCATTTATGTTATCAGCCTTTACTTGAGAATGGGCCTTTGGTATTTCATCTTTCTTGCGACTAAGCTCTTCATCTTCCTTAACAAAATTTTTTTTACTTTGTGGTAAAATTTTTTTAGCAGCTTCTTTTAATTTAAGGTATTTTTTGTAAGAAACATAAATTACCAAGGACAATATAGACCTAATAATCAAAACTAGTATTACGCAACATACCGTAATAGCCAGAAGGATTATAATAAAATTTATTAATGTATATTCTGACATACTTCTTTAAGTTTTTTATAACTATGTACAAATCCAATCAGAGAATATGTATCAACGGCAATTTTACCATCACGCGCAATGCCAGTTACAGTCATTTCTGCGTTGCCCTGCATCTCTTTAATGATATCGGCATCATCATTCTTATCATTTGCCCATGCGACGGTTTTATACGGAAATAAATAATATTTTTTTATTCCAAAAGTAAGTTCAACATTCGAAGTTTTGTTATAGATAAAACCCGAAGAAGTGCTTATTTCATCAGCATCATTGTCAATATTAGTGACTAAAAAAAATGGCTCGCCCCTTTTATCAAAATTGCCTTCGCTTTTTATTGGCGTTGAGGCAATATAACAAACAACCTTGTCGCCTCTTTCGGTTTTAAAAACGCTCCAATCTTGAAATCGAGCCTGCAATTCTTGCGAATAAGCTTGAGAAAAAGCTAAAGAAATTAAGCTTATCAAAATTAATAAAAATTTCATAACTTGACTTTATGTTAAGCAAAAAATATTTTGTTATACTTAAAAATTAAAAATATTTCTTTTTTGATATTGATAGAGCTAATTAAATAAATCTAGTTTTTTTTCAATTTTAGTTAATTAAAAATTTAAAAATTTCCATGGAACATAAAACTAAAAACCAAATTAACGAACACGATAAAAACTCTCCGTCCCTTGATAAATCAAATGAGGCGACCAATCAAGAAGAAATTTTAAACACCGAAAAACATTCAGAAACTCACGAAAAGCACAGCCCGCTTGATCAATTTAAAATAAAAGAAATTTATCCAATTCATGTCGGAAATGTTAATTTAAGCTTTACCAATTCAGCACTTTATATGTTTATTGCTACAGCTTTAATTATTTTATTCATGCTTAAAGCGACAAGTCGTAAACTCTTAATTCCGTCAAGAACACAAATGATTGCTGAATCGGTTTATCAATTCATCAATAATTTAATCGAAGGAAGCATTGGCCATGAAGGAAAAAAATTCTTTCCACTAATTTTTAGTATTTTTACATTTATTTTGCTTTGTAATTGTCTAGGCATGACACCTTACAGCTTCACGGCTACAAGCCAAGTCGCAGTCACTTTATCTTTAGCAATAATGTGCTTTTTTATTATCACGATTTATGCAATTATTCGCAATGGTTTCGGCGGTTTTATTCACATGTTTTTGCCAAGCGGAGTTCCAATTTGGATGGCTCCAATAATATTTGTAATTGAACTTTTTTCATTCTTAATTCGTCCAATCACTTTATCCGTGCGACTTTTCGCCAATATGGTTGCGGGACATGTTTTGTTAAAAGTAATTGCCGGCTTCATTATTTCACTTGGAGCTTTGGGCGCTTTACCATTTTTATTTAGCATCGTGATGACTGGCTTCGAACTATTCGTAGCAGTTCTTCAGGCTTACATTTTTTCAGTTTTAGTTTGCGCTTACTTAAGTGAAACAATGAAAGCGCACTAAAATTATTTCGAGAATTTGGCGTTGCTCATTTGCCAAATATTTTCCCTTTTCTATGGGGTTAATGAGTAAATTTTTATTAACTTTAATTTTTTAAAATATGGAAATGCTTGCATTAAAATTTATCGGCGTTGGTTTGTTATCAATTGCTATGGCTGGTGCCGCAATCGCTATCGGAAACATCTTCGGATCTTTCTTTAACAGCATCGCGCGCAATCCTTCAGCCGCTCCAAAAATCGAAAAATATATTTATATCGCGGTTGGTTTAGCCGAAGCAATGGGTATCTTTGCGGTTCTTTTGGCTTTCTTGGTTTTGTTTACAAACTAATTTTTTAAAAACACCACAAAGCCCAAATTTTAATTATTTACCGATAAAATTATGCCTCAATTTGATTTTACAACTTATTCATCGCAAATTTTTTGGTTTGCATTGTGTTTTATAGCCCTTTATTTATCAGCGCATTTTTTGATTCTTCCGCGAATCCGCTCAATAATTTCTAAGCGTCATGAACTAATTGCAAATGACAAAAATCTTGCCGATGAAATTCTCAAACAATCCGATTCAATAAATGAAAAAGGGCAAGAAAATTTTCAAAAAGCCAATCGTGAATATCTTCAAAAAATTGAAGAAATCACTAAAAAATCGAATCAAGAGCGCGACATTTCAATCGCAGAATTAAAACATAAAATTGAATTAAAGGTCAAAGAATCTCGTAGCGAAATTAAAAAATTTGTCGATAATTCTAAAACTTCAAATTCATTAATTATTCAAAACTTGACGCAAGTTATTAAAAATAAAATTACAAATTAAAATGTTCAACGAAAAATTTTGGCTAGCGATTGCCTTTTTCTCATTTCTTGGTTTATTAATTAAGTTTGTTTTCCCAAAAATTACCAAGGCACTCGATTCTCAATCTAAAAAAATTGCCGAAGATATTTTGGAAGCAAAAAAATTACGCGAAGGCGCTCAAAAACTACTTGAAGAAGCTCAAGTGTTTCATAAACATTCCATCGAATATTCGCAAAAAATTATTAATGACGCCGTTGAAGAGGCTAAAAAAATTGAGATTAATTCCAAAAAATCATTGGAAGATCAAATTAAAAAAATTGGCGATATCGCCATGGACCGCTTGAAAGCCGAAGAAGAATCCGCCATTCGCCAAGTCAAAACCAACATTATTAATGAGGCAATTGAGCAATTTTCCGCCATTCAATTCAAGGATGTCGAGCAAAATAAAATTATTGAAAAATCACTCGAACAAATTTCCAAAATTCAATAATTTTAACTATTTCGCATTATGCAATTCGCCCTTTCAACTCTAAAAGAATTCTTGGAAACCACAGCATCTCTTGCGGAAATTTGTAAAACTCTTACAAAGATTGGTTTAGAAGTTGAAAATTGCGAAGATAAAGCGAAAAATCTTGCGGAATTTACGGTTGCAAAAATAATTGAAGCCAAGCCTCACGAAAATTCTAACAAACTCAAAATTTGCTTGGTTGAAACCATTGACAGCGCAACTCCATTGCAAATTATTTGCGGAGCATCGAACGCACGCGCCGGCATCAAAGTTGCTTACGCGCCAATCAATTCAACCATTCCAAGCAATGGCATGATTATCAAAAAAGCCAAAATCGCTGGCGTCGAAAGTAATGGCATGCTGTGCTCAGCCCGCGAATTATCAATTGGCAACGAAGATGCTGGCATTATTGAAATTGACGAAAAATTTGCAATTGGCACTAAGATTTCTGAAGTTTTTGGCATCGATGACGCCATTATTGAAATCAATATAACTCCAAATCGTGGCGATTGCCTAGGCGTCTTCGGCATTGCTTGCGATTTATCGGCAACTGGAATTGGCACTTTAAAAATTCCAAAAATTGCAGAAATTCCGAGCAAATTTAAATTTGATTTAACGGTTTTAAATCAATCACCACAAGATTGCCCATTCATTTCTTTTCGTGTTTTAAAAAATCTTAAAAATTGTCAATCACCCGAATGGCTTGTTAAAAAAATTCAAAGCGCTGGGATGAATTCCATTTCGGCAATAGTTGATGTCACAAATTATGTCATGCATGTTTTAAATCGCCCAATGCATGCTTACGATTTAAACAAAATTGACAAAAAAATCGTGATTGGCAACGCTCAAAAAAATCAAAAATTTCTTTCATTAAAAAATTCTGAACATGAACTTAAAGAAAAAATATTAACAATTGCCGATGAAAATAATGTTCTTAGCGTCGCTGGAGTCATGGGCTCGAAACATTCTTCATGTGAAATCGAAACCTCAGCGATTTTGCTTGAATCAGCATTTTTTAGCAAAGAAATCGTTGCCCAAAATGGTCGATCTTTAAATATTTTATCCGATTCGCGTCATCGTTTTGAACGCGGAGTCGATTACCAAACTTGCGTTGATGGCATTGAGCTTGCGACACAATTAATTATTGAAATTTGCGGTGGTGAGGCCAGCGAAATTTTCATTGAAAATCACAATTTAACACAACAATTTATTGATTTTGATTTTAATAAATTTGAAAGCTTAATTGGCATAAAAATTTCTCAAGATAAAGCACTTGAAATCCTTAATTCTCTTGGCTTTAAAGCGGATAAAAATTTTAAAGTTGAAGTGCCAACCAAGCGTCACGATATTTTTTCAAGCGAAGATTTAGTTGAAGAAATTTTAAGAATTTATGGTTATGAAAATATTCAAAAAAATATTTTAGAAAATCCACAAAATATTTCTCAAAATTTTATTAATCCACTTCACAAAGTCCGAATTTTATTGGCTTCAAAAGGTTTAATTGAAACCATAAATTGGTCATTTGTTGATGAAAAAATTGTTGAAATTTTTGCACAAAAAAACTCAAATTTAATTTTACAAAATCCAATTTCGCTCGAATTAAACCACATGCGCCCTACTCTGGCAATTGGCTTAATCAATTCTTATCAAAAAAATTATCTGCGTAATTTTCAAAATTTAGCTCTATTTGAAATTGGCAATATTTTTGAAAGCCCAACTGCGCAAAAAACCATGATTTCAGGCCTTCGTGCTGGCAAAAATAAAGAACAAAATCATTATCACGATGAGCGCGATGTCGATTTTTTTGATGTTAAAAAAGATTTTTTTGATGTCGTTGAGCATTTCGGAATCAAGCCCGAAAGCCTTCAAATTACTGGCGATTCGCCTTTAAAATATTATCATCCGCATCGCTTTGCTTGCGCTAAACTTGGTAAAAATATTATTGGCTATTTTGGTGAAATTCACCCGGCAATTAATAAATTTTTTGATTTAAAAACGCGTATTTATATTTTTGAAATTTTTGTTGATTCCCTTCCCGCTTCTTCAAAATCAAACTCACGCAAAGCTTATCAAAGCAATGATTTCCCAATCGTCGAAAGAGATTTTGCTTTTTTAGTTGATAAAGATTTAATGGTCGGCGAGCTTACAAAATCAATTCAAGCTATTGATAAAAATTCAATCAAAGAAGTTAATATTTTTGATATTTTTAGTGGCAATAATATCGAAGAAGGCAAGAAATCCGTGGCTTTGCGTGTCAAAATTCAATCGAGTGAAAAAACTCTCACTTCCGAAGAAATCGAAAATTTTAGCGCTAAAATAATCGAAACTTTAGCGAGCAAGTTTCAAGCGAAATTACGATTTTAAATAATGTAAATTGTAAATAATATTTACACATTTATTGACAATAATATTTACAATTTTAAAATAAGTTTAAACAAATTTCAAAAATAAATTTTTTAAACACAATTTAACATGAGTAATAAATTTAAAGACCTCATCAATAAACATCAAATCTCACAATCAAAACTAGCTGGAATAATTGGCGTTTCTCGCCCAACCATAATTAAAATTCTTGCGGGCAAGAGAGAATTACGAATATCCGAAGCTGATAAATTGGCGATGAATCTCGGCATTAGTACTTCAGAAATTTTTGGCGAAACTTCCGAAGTTGAAGTTATTTTGGGAAAAAATCTTTCAAAAAAAAATCCAAAACTAAAACCGCGAATTAGCGTTCCTGCGCGCAATGTCGAAAAATTTAAAAACGCCCTTCTTTACATTACTCAAAAAATTGGAGCCTTGCCCAATGTTGGCCAAACCGTGCTTTATAAAATTTTATATTTTTGTGATTTCGATTATTACGAAAAATATGAAGAGCAGCTTATCGGTGCAACTTACATTAAAAATCACTTTGGTCCAACTCCCCGTGAGTTTTCTGCGGTGGTAAAAGAAATGGTTAAAGAAGGAAAAATCGAAGAAATAACCACTAAATTTTTCGATAAGGATCAAAAGAAATATATTCCAGTTATCAGCCCTGATTTATCTGTGTTTTCAGGGCGCGAACTCCAACATATTGACGAAGAAATTGCGCGACTTGGACACAAAACCGCCAAAGAACTTTCTGATTTTTCGCATCAAGATGTGCCGTGGATTTCAACCGAAATTGGCAAAGATATTTCTTACGAAGCCGTGTTTTACCGCACCAAAGAAACCTCAGTTCGAACTTATGAAAAAAATTAAGTTTGAAACAAACGAAAAATTCGCAAAACAATTTAAAAAACTTATTCGCAAATATCGCACTCTCGAAGAAGATTTAGCAATCGCTAAAAAATTTGCGATTGAAACTTTTCATCTTCATGGAATCAATAATGAAGCGGTTTTTCTAATTCCTAATTTTGATAAAAAAATTATTCAAATTTATAAACTTAAAAAGTTTTCTTGTAAAGCATTGAAGGGAAAGGGAAATCGCAGTGGCATTAGAATTATTTACGCTTTTTATCCCGAAAAATTTGTGGTAGAATTTTTAGAAATTTATTTCAAAGAGAAGGATGATAGCGACATGGATTATGAGTTTGTAAAAAAATATTTTGAAAATAATTTTGAGGGTTATGAATTATGAAATGGTTTAAAAAATTAAAAAAAGAAAATGGCGAAGCAATTCAAGAAGTTAAGGATACTACCAAAGAAATCGCAAACTTTGTTGCAAGCAATATCCCGCTTTATATACAAGAAAACAGGAATAAACTTTTTGATACGATATTAAAATATCATAAAGGCGAGATAACTAGGGAAGCAATAAAACCAGTTCTTAAAGCTGGTTTTATAATTCTAAATTGCCTTACGCCAGAAGAACAAGAATATACATTAAAAACCTGTTTAGATGTAGATCTTGATATAAAAAAAGATTCAGATTTTACAAATGACGAATTTGATATTTACAGAGAAATAATAGACTACATTCACAAAAACCGCCAAATTGAAGTCAAAATTTTACTAAAAAAAGCTGCTCAAAAAATAAATAGCAAAGAATTGAATATTTCAAAAGAAACAATTGATTTTATTGCCAGTATAACGGATGAAAAATTACAAATATTGAAAAAAATATTTAGATATGTTTTAAATGGTGGAATTTTAAATTATAAAAATATTATCCAAGATTTTCAGGAAATGAATTTTTGCCAAGCACATAGCGACAATTTAAAATTTTCAAATCGTATTTTTGTTAATCAAGATGCCAATAAAGGTTATAATTATAAATTGGAAACAGCTGAAGTTGTGGGTATCTTATCATGGAAGAATGCAACCCTCAATGAAGAATCTTTAAAAAAAGCCATGAATATTGAGGGACTGCTTGAGCTTAAAAAATTCTTGGAAAAAGATTTTAAATTTACAATATTTAGCACAAATAAAATCAAATTCTACATCACAAAACAACCCGTAAGTGCTGGAACAATAGAGTTTAATATGAAATGTTTTGCAATACTTACCGAAATCGGAATTGAGATGTATTCATTATTAGAAGATGAAATTGAAAGTTATCCCATTGAATATCTTGACGCTATTGTAAATGATGAAAAATATAAAGATTTTGGATTAATTTATGAAATACAATCTTAACATTTAAAGATAAATTATTTTCCAACCTTTTGAATATCTGATATATTTTATTAATTTATTAAACTATAAATTTTTCAGGCTGTAGCTCGGTCTAATCACCCTCCCCTTCGCGGGAGGGTAAAATTTTCTGCAAGAAAATTTTGGGAGGGGCTAAAGCTTATACCCCTACAAATTTCTACAAGCTCTTAAAAAGCTTCAGGCTGTAGCTCCCCCCTTGAGGGGGAGCGGGCGATAAAATCGCAACGATAGTTGCGATTTGGGAGCCGTGAGGGGTCAGATACCGACAACATGAACGGGCTTGAGGTTAACTCAAAAATTAAAACAAAAAAATTCTGAATTTTTTTGCTTTAACTTTTCTAGCAACATTAAAACCTTTGATGTTCTAAGTTTTTGACCCCCCACGGCTAAAAGTTTTAACTACCGTTAAAACATTTTAGCCTGCTCCCCCTCAAGGGGGGAGCTACAGCCTGAAGCTTTTACGAGTTTATAGGGGTGTAAGCCGCTATGGGAGAGTGATTACACCAAAGAAAAAGGTACCAGGTTACTTTTAATTCAAAATTCATCGCGGATACGGCGATTTATTCGCCGTGGAGCGATTCAAATTTTCCCTAAATTTGCTTTAGCAAATTTAATGCGTAGCAGAAGCGATTCAAATTCTCCCTAAATTTGCGATAGGTTATTTGCGTTAAAAAAATAGCCTAAACGGCTATTTTTAGTAAGTTCTTCGCTATTCAAAAATAGCCTAAACGGCTATTTTAGCGAAGAACGGGATCAGGAGCCAAAGGCGACGCAATCCCAGTCGTGAATCTTTTTCGAAGAAAAAGATGAAACGTTTATCCACAAAAAAACCAAAAAAGGTACCAGGTTACTTTTAATTTCTTATCCACAAATTAAATGCATTTAAAGATTTGCCAAAAATAAATTCGGTTATAAAATAGCAAAAATAAATTCTTTTTTACCAAAAATTTTTTTAACTTTTTGTCAATTTCCATGCTAGCTAAACTCACGATTTTCCTGCCTCTAATCGGCTTTTTATTTTCAGGAATTTTATCACGAATTATTCCAAGCAAAAATAATCATGGCTTCTCAGATAAATTCGCTCAATATTTCACCACCGCTTTAATGTTCGGCTCCGCCCTTTGCGCCACAATGGTTTTCGTTCAATTTTATCAAACTAAACAAATTCAAAGTGATGTTTTATTTAGCTTCATAAAATCGGGAAGCTTTATCGCCAACTGGTCAATTCATGTTGATGCTCTAAGTGCGGTAATGTTCATCGTCGTCACTTATATTTCATTTTTAGTCCATCTTTACTCCATTGGTTATATGCATGACGATCGTTCCATCGCTCGTTTCATGTCTTATTTATCGCTTTTTACTTTTTTCATGCTTGCGCTGGTTTCCGCCGATAATTTTGTGCAATTATTTTTCGGCTGGGAAGGCGTTGGCGTTGCCTCATATTTACTCATTGGTTTTTGGTTCAAAAAAGATTCGGCGAATCGCGCTTCGATGAAAGCTTTTATCGCCAATCGCGTCGGCGATTTAGGTTTAATTTTAGCAATCGCCTTAATTTATTTAAACTTTGATTCTGTTGAATATTCCAAAGTTTTTTATCAAATTTGCAATCACGCTTCCGACCGCTTTACGCTTTTTGGAACTGAATTTTTAACCGTCGACACAATTTGCATTTTATTGTTCATTGGCGCCATGGGCAAATCGGCGCAAATTGGCTTGCATGTTTGGTTGGCAGATGCAATGGAAGGTCCAACGCCAGTTTCTGCCTTAATTCACGCCGCGACCATGGTTACGGCCGGAGTATTTTTAGTCGCTCGTTGCTCGCCACTTTTTGAATTATCGCCAATCGCGCTTGATTTGGTTGCCATCGTTGGCGCCACGACCGCGCTTTTTGCGGCGACCATCGCCTTAACGCAAAATGATATTAAAAAAATTATCGCTTACTCAACTTGTTCGCAACTTGGCTATATGTTTTTTGCCTGCGGAATGTCGGCTTATTCGGGCGCGATTTTTCATTTGGCAACTCACGCCTTTTTTAAAGCCCTACTCTTTCTTGGCGCTGGAAGCGTTATTCACGCCATGCATCACGAACAAAATATTCAAAAAATGGGCGGTTTGTGGAAAAAAATTCCGATAACTTATGTCGCAATGTGGATTGGCTCTCTTGCTCTCGCAGGCTTTCCACCTTTCGCTGGGTTTTACTCTAAAGATGTAATTTTAGAATCGGCTTACATGGCACATACTCCCGTCGGCAAATTTGCTTTTTTCATGGGCATCACCTCAGCATTTTTAACGGCATTTTATTCTTGGCGCCTTTTATTTTTAACCTTCCACGGCAAGACTCGCGCCGATCAACACACCTTCGATCACGCTCACGAATCACCAAAAACTATGCTTATTCCATTATTACTTTTATCGATTGGCTCGATCGTTGTTGGCTATCTCGGCGCCGAAGTTTTGGGCATGGTTTCAACCAACGGCTTCTTCACTTCAGCCATCACAATTTCTCTGTCAAAATTCTTCCTTTATGACGAAATTCATCATGCGCCATTTTTAGTAAAAATTGCTCCGATGCTTGTTGGAGTTGTTGCCATCACTTTAGCTTTTGTGTTTTATATTAAAAAACCACAATTGCCAAAGCTTCTCGCTAAAACCTTCCCAAGGCTTTACAACCTCTCTTACAACAAATGGTATTTCGATGAGTTTTACGAAAATACCCTAATAAATCCAACTAAAAAACTTAGTAATTTCTTGTGGAGAATTATTGATATGAAAATCGTTGATGGCATTCCAAATGGCGCCGTTTCAATATGTCGCCTCGCCTCTCGTGGCGTTTCAAAAATCCAAAGTGGTTTCGTTTATCATTACGCCACTTGGATGGTTTTCGGCTTGGTAATTATCGGTTTAATCTTTATCGATTTCGCTATTCCAATTATCTCGAAAGGTGACACCCTTTATTCTCTAATAAAAACCAGTTTTTTTAGTTTATTTTCTTTAAAATTTTAAGCCATGGACAAGAAAAAATTAAGAGAAAATCTTGGTAATTTTGCTACGGGAGTAGTTATAGCCTGCGCCCGCAAACGCAACTTCTTCGCCACCAAATTTTTTAATCAAAATTTTTTAGAGAATAATAATTTCATTAAAAAATTTGAAGATTTTTGGCATAATTTTTTTGAAGAAAATCAAGTCGGCAAGCGTTTATCGCAAAAAATATTTCACAAAGATTTTAAAATCAAAGAAGGCGATTTTCAGAATTTTATTGACGAAAAAATTCTTAATAAAATTAAAAAAATCTTTGCCGATGAATTTTTTGGCATGACAATAAATTCCTTCTCATCGATCTCTCTTGAGCCTCCGCTGGTTTCATTTTGCGTCGACAATAAATCTACCAATTTAAAATTTTTTAAGAAAAATCGTTATTTTTTATTGAATATTTTAGCGGTTGAGCAACGCGATTTATCAAGCGCTTTCGCCACTCCCAAAAATTCACATAAATGGCATGTCGAGCCCTATTTTTTTAGCAAATTTGGCAATCCAATTTTTTACAATTCATTAGCTTTTATTGAATGCAAAAAACATAAAGTAATCAAGATGGGCGATCACCACATTATAATTGGCGAAGTAGTTGATTTTAATAGCGTCAAAGACTCAAAACCATTGCTTTATTTCAAAGGAAAATACGCCGATATTCAATAAATAATTCAAATTAAAAACACTCACCTGTTATTTTTCATTTTTAATTATAAATAATATTGCGAAATTTAGATTCTTTTTTTAAACTATTCCTTGAAATTTTATTAAAAATTTTCTTAAACAATCTTAATAAATCCTAAATGAAAAAAAATTCTATCTTCAAGAGAAGGTTCAATTTCAAAACCCCCTCGGCCTTCACACTGGTTGAAATATCAGTAGTAATAATCATAGTTGGAATTTTACTTGCGGGCATTTCGCAAGCTTTTGAAATGATTTCCGAAGCCTCTTTAAAAAGTGCTCGCAACCTTTCCAAAGCATCGAGAATTACGCGAATCGATGATTTAGCTTTATGGCTTGATGCCACTTCCGACAAAGCCTTCGACAAAGAAAAAGACGATAAAACAACGGTTTCAATTTGGAAAGATACCAATCCAAAATCAACTTCTCCCGCTTCGTCAAACAGTCCTTCGGAAAGCCTTTATCCATCTTATATCTTATCGGGGATAAACAGTTTACCTGCGGTGAGATTCAAAAAAACTAGTACAACAGTTGGTAATTGCGTAACTATTCCAAACCAATCTTTTGTTAATAATTCCGAAGATTTTACCTTATATTTAACCTACAGCCCAATAACTCTAGATGATGGAATAATTATTGAAAAAAACAACGCCACCGCCACTAGTTTTCCATTTTCTTTAGAATTAAATTCGGGTTTTTATAAATTTAGCGTTAAAAATTCATCAAACACTATCAGCGTTACTGGCGCCAAACAAGCCAAAATCAATACTCCAAATCTAATTCGCCTTTCAAGAATCAAAGGTTCGCAAATTGAAATTTCAATAAATGGTATAAGTTCAACGCAAAGCGATACTCTCACCTCCTCAACTTTTAATAACGCCGAATTATCAATTGGTTGCAGAAACGGAGACACTCCAGCCAATTTCATCAATGGTGATATTGGTGAAACTTCATTCTTCAATCGCAATTTAAGTGTTAAAGAAAAAGCCGATATCGAAGAATATTTATACAAAAAATGGAAAATGAAAAAATATGAAGGAGCGTTGGCGAGTCAAGAATTCATTGCTTGCACGGTTCCTAGTAATATCAATGCTGATCCAGCGGTTACAACCGTTCAACCAACGGCAGGTGGTCAAATTGCTTGTGCAACGGGTTTCAACGGTGCAATCAATTACAAATGCAGTGGCGGATCATTTTCTGTAATTTCAAATACTTGTTCGGTAATTAAATGTTCAGTTCCTAACAGCCTGAATACAACCGCTGATGGCACTCAAGTTTCATTCACTTCATCACCTCTTCCATTAACTTGTAAAAGTGGATACTCTGGAAATGTGACATACACATGCAATAGTTCTGGGGTATTGGAAACTGTCAATACTTGCTCTCTTGCAACTTGCTCATTATCAGTAGGAACTTATACAGCAAGAAGATACAGCTGGAATTGCGCCTATTCTAATGTTAGCATTTCAATAGCTTCTCCAATTAGCAATATTGCTATTGGCGCCTCCGGATTAATAAATAATGCTTCAGACCTATCAACTGTAAAATATTTATGCAATAGCAACGGAACCCTCACATTTGAATTCAAGAGTGGTTGCTATAATTTGTACAATGGTTGTCACGTTTATCACGGAGGATGCTGTGGGGATAGACAGTGTAGTAATGGTGGAACATGGACAGGTGGATGCAATGGTAGCTACCATAGTAATTGCAATGGTTGGTGGAATATATAAATATAATACCCAATTTTGGACAGAAAATCTAAATTTTTCTTATATTAAACTCTGTAACAAAAGTTTTTAGGCATAATTAAAAAAATGGGGCTGAATTCTTATTTTTTCCCCAGTTTTTTTCTAAATTTAAACTCAAAGCAATCTGCCTTAAGCAAAACTTACGAAATCTTTTATAACGGTTTTTATGCCAGTTTTTTCGAAAGAAATAGTCAAGCGATTACCATCGGCATTTTCAATTTTTCCATAACCAAATTTTTGATGAAAAACTCGCGCACCAATTAATGAAACATTGCCAAAAACACTTGAGCCCGTTGATGATGAACTTGTTGATTTAGCAACAAAATTTGTGTTATTTGGCACTGGATTTGTTGCCGATTTTGTAGCAAAAGAATTTAAATTATTAATGAATTTTCGTGGTTGCATTTCACCAAAACTTTTACTCGATTGCGCCGAAGAAAAATTATTTTTATAAAAAGTTTTTTTTGAATTTTGTGAAAAATCATCTTGCGCAAAATCATCTTCATCATCATCGCTAAATTTTTGATAAGAGTTGCGTCCAGCGAAACCAACTTCTTCAAAATCAATTTCATTTTCGGGCAATTCTTTTAAAAATCTCGAGGGCAAAGAATTTTGCATATCGCCAAAAATATAACGAGATTTAGCAAAAGACATTATTAGTTTCTTCTTAGCGCGAGTAATCGCAACATACATTAATCTACGCTCTTCTTCTAAGCCATTTTTTTGCTCAACCGCTTTGTTGCTCGGAAAAATTCCTTCTTCAAGTCCGGGTAAAAAAACCATATCAAATTCCAAACCTTTGGCGCCGTGAATCGTCATAATATTGATGGCGTCTTGCAAGTTTTTATCGTCGCGCGCCTCAACCAAAGAAACATATTCCAAAAATTCGGTAATGTTGGAAAAGTCGCCGAGACTTTGCATAAATTCTTCAATATTTTCAACGCGCCCTTGCGATTCAAGAGTATTTTCAATACGCCACATCGATATATAACCAACTTCTTCGAGCAATGATTTCGCCAAATCCATCAAAGTTTTTGAACCAATAAAAGCGTGAAATTTTTCTAAAGAATTGATTAAATTTGCTAAAGTTTCGCGCGATTTTCCTTTTAACAAACCATCTTCCACAGATTTTTTAATCGATTCGAAAAGTGTTATTTTATTTTGCTTCGCTTTGTCTTGCAAGCTTGCCAATCCTGCTTCGCCAATCCCTCTTTTAGGAACATTAATAATTCTAAGCAATGCCAAATCATCATCAAAATTTGAGCAAATTCGCAAGTAAGCGATGCTGTCGCGAATCTCCATTCTCTCATAGAATTTCATGCCTCCAATCACGCGGTAAGGCAAAGCATTTTGCATAAAAGATTCTTCAAATTGTCGTGTTTGATATCCCGCTCGTACCAAAACCGCAACTTGCGAAGCCTTGACAGCATTGGTTAAGATCGTATTTTTAATATTGATGGCGATGCGCGACGCTTCAGTTCTGTCATCGTAAAATGAGAAAACTTTTATTTTTTCACCCTCACCCAAATTAGTCCACAAAGTTTTGCCGTGGCGCTCTTTATTGTTGGAAATAACCGCATGAGCAGTTTTTAAAATTCGTGAAGTTGAGCGATAATTTTGCTCGAGACGAATAATTTTCGCATCATTAAAATCTTTTTCGAAGCGCAAAATGTTGGCAATATTGGCTCCGCGCCAACTATAAATTGATTGATCATCATCACCGACGCAACAAATATTACAATAAAGTTGCGATAATTTTAAAAGCCATTGATATTGCGCATCGTTGGTATCCTGATATTCATCAACCAAAACATAACGAAATTGATTTTGATATTGCGCTAAAATTTCGGGAGAATTTTTGAAAATCTCAATATTTAAAGTTAATAAATCGCCGAAATCAGTTGAATTCATTGCTCTCAAACGCTGTTGATAATTTTGAAAAACTTCACGCAATTTTGGTAAATTTACATCGTCAAAATTAATCGAAGTTTTTCCCGAATCTTTTAAGCGTGATATTTTTGACAAATAAACTTTGGTTGGAAATTGCTTTGGATCAATATTTAAATCATGCAAAATTTGTTTAATTAAACGATTTTGATCATCATCATCGATAATTGTAAAATCATGCCTCAAGCCTACAGATTCGGGGTGACGACGCAAAATTTTTGCACAAATTGAGTGAAAAGTTCCGACCCATAAATAATTAACTTGATCGCCGATCGATTCGCCGATTCTTTTTTTCATTTCGGCCGCGGCTTTGTTGGTAAAAGTGACCGCCAAAATTTCATTTGGCATCGCCAAACCACTTTCAAGAATATGAATAATTCGCGAAGTTAAAACTTTAGTTTTGCCAGTTCCAGCACCGGCAAGCACCAATAACGGCCCTTCCGTAGTTGAAACTGCATTATTTTGCGACTCATTAAGACTTTGTAACATTTTATAGCTCTTGATATATTTGATTATTCTCAATTAAAAATATTAAAACTTTTTAATTTAAAAGATTATTATTTTTAGAATTTTTCGGGATTGAATTTCTGAATTCCGCGCGCATTCGATTTAACAAAAATTGTTGATTTTATAATTGCATTCATTTGCTCTTTTGAAATAAAGATTGGATTTTTCATAATATACCACTTAACGCCCTCGGTGCATGGCGGAGTAGTAAAAGAACCTTCATAGAAAAAACTCAAATCTGTTTCGTCAATAATTTTTGATAAATCAAATTTATCTTCAATTTTCTTAGATTTTAGAAAATCAATTAAATTATTGAAATACAAATTTTCATTATTATTCGTGGCAGGAATTTCTAAAAAATAACTAATCGTCAACCATTGTTCATCTTCGCTTTTATGATAAATTTGCATTTCCAAAGAATGCGGGCTCGAATCAAGAAAATGCTCGCTTGGATGTCTAAATTCGATATATTTTAACCAATATTTTTTCTTACCTCTTAAGACAAAACTTTTGCTATAAAAATTAATTTTTTGGTAATATTTTTCATTAACTTTTTCAATTTCAGAAATTTTATAATCAAATTTTAAATCATTTAAAATAAAATCTTTATTCATCGCTAAATTTATATCGATTGGTGATTGGTTATAACCAATTTTACAAAATTTATTTTTGTCGGAAATCTTTGCCCAATTTTGTGGAGAACCTTTTCCAGAGTAAGACCAATCGGTTGCACAAGCGCCAAGAAAAAATATAAATAACCAAGAAATTATTTTCATATTTATGTTATTTTAATTTTAAAACTTTATATCAAATTTTATTTTATAATCGCACTAATGCAACGACAAAGTTTTTGTAAATTTAATGTTTCGAAATTGTATAAAACTTTCAATGCATACGAGTTTTTGCTCTCCCCTTGAGGGCTCTTCGCGTTAAAAAATAGCCTATACTCGTAAAGTTTACGGGCTTTAGCTCCCCCCTTGAGGGGGAGCGGGCGATAAAATCGCAACGGTAGTTGCGATTTGGGAGCCGTGGGGGGTCAGAAAACCAAGAGCATCAAAGGGCTTGAGATTATTTTAAAAATTTATTTTTTAAAAATTTTTATTTTGGTTTTAGAGCATTGATTATATAAGCTTTTCCGACCCCCCACGTCTCCGCGGATTTAACTACCGTTAAATCCTCGGAGCCTGCTCCCCCTCAAGGGGGGAGCTATGGCACCGAAAGCGTTGAAAGTATTTTTTTTTTAAGCGAAGGGGGTGTAAGCCCACAAGTGGGGAGCTACAAAGCAAATTTAAAATTGCAAAAAATTCTCCTCGCATCATAGTTAATTAGTCTCTCATAAATAATGCTTTCAATCTTAAATTGAGGTTATTTGCGTTAAAAAAATAGCCTAAACGGCTATTTTTAGCAAATAACGGGATCAGGGTTTCTCGCGTAAAAAAAATAGCCTAAACGGCTATTTTAGCGAGAAACGGGATTAGGAGCCAAAGGCGACGCAATCCCTGGGGCAAAGTCCTTTTTAAAGAAAAGGACGAAGCCAAAGGCGACGCAATCCCAGTCGCGAATCTTTTTTGAAAAAAAAGATGAAGCGTTTATACGTAAGCAAATTTAATATTCCTGATAAATTCAGTCGCATCATTTAAGATTCAAAGTATTATTTTACCAATGTTTTAAAACTAAACTGCCCTTCCCCGCCTTAATATTTGAATAAGCGCAACGATAAACATAATCGTTAGCTTTTTTTACTGCCGAAACTAAATCAATTTTTTTTGCAACATTTGACGCGATTGCGCTAGCTAGAGTGCAACCTGTTCCGTGAATATTTTTAGTGCCAACTTTTTTATTAGAAATAATGTGAAATTCATCTTCGTAATCGAGCAATAAACTATGAATTTTACCATCGGCGAAAGTCAAATGTCCGCCCTTAATCAGCACCGCTTCGCAACCAAGATTCTTAATTTGTGAAGCCGCATCGCGCATCTCGCTTAGATTACGAATTTTCATGCCACTTAAAATTTCTGCTTCGTCAATATTTGGAGTGACCAAAAAAGCTTTGCTAATTAATTTTTTCTTAAGATTTTCAATGGCGTTTTTTTGAAGTAAAATATCGCCGGAAGTTGCGACCATAACTGGGTCAAGAATTAGCGGAATTTTCTTAAATTTACTTTTCAAAGCCAAGGCAACGCAATCAATAATCTCAACCGACGAAAGCATGCCAATTTTAATTGCATCAAACTGAATATCTTCTAACACGACATCAATTTGTTTACGCAAAAAATCAATCGGCACATCATGAATTGCGTGAACTTTTTGAGTAGTTTGCGCCGTCAAAGCCGTAATAACGGTTGCACTATAAACCTTGTGAGCCGTGGCGGTTTTGATATCAGCTTGAACACCAGCACCACCCGAAGAATCGGATCCAGCGATAATTAAAATTTTTCCTTGCTTCATTTTAGAAAATTTAGGTATATTGCGATTAGTTTTCTTAATAAATTTTAATTCTAAAAACTATTTTTTAAAGCAATTTCTCGC
>CAMDCJ010000001.1 GCA_945890035.1 Rickettsia typhi | reverse complement strand
AACACAAAATTTTGAAAAAAATTTACAGTCACAACTTTTTGTAATTGGCACAATAATTGCCATACTCACTTCGGTTATCACTATCAATAATGATTTTTTAGAAAAGGATTTTCGCGATGGCTCTTTAGAACAAATTATAATTCATTGTTCAAATTTAGAAATTTTTGTGATCGCCAAATGCCTTGCCAGCTGGCTCTCTTCAAGCTTTTTAATTGCCTTGTTGGCAACGATAATTTTAAAAATTAGCGCCTTCGAAATTTTAAATTTTTGGCAATTTTTTTTAGTATTAATTTTAAATAGTTTGTCTTTGAGTTTTTTATTAGCTTTTTGCGGAAGCTTGTCAATGCTTGGTGGATTTACTTCGATGATTTCAATAATCGCCATTCCCTTGGCATTACCAATTTTAATAATTACCTCGGCAACGATTAATGAAAATTATGAATTAAATATCAAAATTTTATTCGCCTTAACGATTTTAATCATCGCCATTTCAAGCTTTGCTTGCTCAAAAATTATCAAAATCGCTAATAATTAATTTTAGGATTGCGGTACAAATTCAATTATTATTTGACCAATTCCGACTACTTCACCTTCGTTAAATTTAATTTTACCAATTTTAATATCGTGATCGGTACGAATAATGTTTTCCATTTTCATGGCCTCAATAATAACAAGCTCTTGACCCGCCTTAATTTCATCTCCTTCTTGCACTTTAAAGCGAATAATTTTGCCCGTGATTGGTGAAGTAAGATTCTTCGGCTTAGCATTTTTTAGAATTTTTGGCATGAATTTATTTAACTCAGCAATTCTTGGAGAATGAACACTTACAAAGGCGTCGAGACCCGAATATTGCAACAAATAATTTCCGGTATTATTATTTTCACGAACTTTAACACCAACCGCGCGATCATTTACGAAGCCACGAAATAATTTTTCGCCATTATTCCAACTATTTTTTAATTCTATTTCTTTACCATCGCATTCAATTTTTAAATAACCTTCGCTACGATCTAAAATATTGACGAGATAAGATTTCTCATCAATAAAAACCACCCAACGCTCAGAAACTTGCTTTTGACGATTACGCAATTGTCCCGTCATATGGGCGTTGCGTTCATAATTTTTTAAGAAAATTTGCATGGCACAAGAAATCAAAACTTCTTCAGCAATCGAATCGAGATGACTTCCTGAAAAGCCGACTGGGAATTCCTCTTTGATAAAAGAAGTTGATATATTTCCCGCAACAAATCGCTCATTTTTCATGATTGTTTCAAGGAAGCTTATATTGTGTGAAACGCCGTTAATTGCAAAACTACCCAAGGCATTGCGCATATGCTCAATTGCTTCATTACGAGTTTTTCCGAATGAACATAATTTGGCAATCATAGCATCATAAAACATACTAACTTCGCCACCTTCATAAACTCCAGAATCAACGCGAATATTTTCACTTTCTTCAGGTTCAATATAAAGACTAATTCTTCCCGAAGAAGGTAAAAAGCCACGCGAAGGGTCTTCGGCATAAATTCGTGACTCAATTGCCCAACCATTTAATTTTATATCCTCTTGTTTAAATGGCAGTTTTTCGCCAAGAGCGATTTTTATCATCAAAGAAACAATATCTAAACCTGTTACCAATTCAGTCACTGGATGCTCAACCTGAAGCCTTGTATTCATTTCAAGAAAAAAGAAATTTCTATTTTTATCCATGATATATTCGATCGTTCCTGCCGAAAAATATTTAACTTTTTGCGCTAGTGCCTTTGATTGCTCATACATTTTTTGACGAGTAATATCATCTAAAAATGGACTCGGAGCCTCTTCAATAACTTTTTGATTATTGCGCTGAATCGAGCATTCGCGCTCTCCTAGACAAACTATATTGCCGTGTTTATCGGCCAAAACTTGAATTTCAATATGTCGCGGATTTTCAATAAATTTTTCAATAAAAACACGATCATCGGAAAAACTGTTGCGCGCTTCATTTGAAGCCGAAAGAAAACATTCTGACATTTCTTCTTTTTTCCAAACAATTCTCATGCCTTTACCGCCACCGCCGGCAGACGCCTTAACCATCACGGGAAAGCCAATTTTTTCAGCAATCATTGTGGCTTCAACATCATCTTTAACAACGCCCATATGTCCAGGAACCGTGCTAACATTAGCTTCAATTGCAATCTTTTTCGATTCAATTTTATCGCCCATCATTTCAATTGAATAAGTCGATGGTCCAACAAAAATTACTCCAGCTTTTTCTAAAGCGTTGGCAAAATTACGATTTTCTGATAAGAAGCCATATCCGGGATGCACCATTGTTGCACCAGTTTTCTTAACCGCCCCAAGGATTTTTTCAACATTTAAATAGCTTTGTGAAGAAGGCGAGGCGCCAATATTAACAGCCTCATCCGCCATTTGAACGAACAAAGAATTAGCATCCGCGTCGGAATAAACCGCAACAGTTTTGATGCCCATCTTGCGACAAGTTTTGATAATTCGACAAGCGATTTCACCACGATTTGCTATGAGTAATTTATGCATTTGAAAAAATTATTTAATAGTTTAAAATTTTATATCTAAAAATTAATTCAAACTTCGTAAAAAAACAAGAAAATAAATGAAAACTACTTTAAAAACCTTCTTAGAATTGATCAGAATCAAACAATCAATTGGCTCCGCGTTATTAATCTTGCCATGTTTCTTCGCAATTGCGCTAATTTATAAAACTAATCCCGACATCGCCATTCCAAAATTAATTTTTACCACAATTTTATTTATAGTCGGAGCTTTTTTGACGCGCAGTGCGGGGTGCATTATCAATGATTTACTCGATAAAAATTTAGATAAAAAAGTAGAGCGTACGAAAAATCGTCCACTTGCTTGCAAAAAAATTTCTACAAAAAAAGCATTATTTTTCCTGGCAATTTTATTGTTTTTGGGGTTAATTATTTTGATACAATTTAATTATCAAACCATAATTGGTGGCTTTGTTGCTCTAGGCTTAATAATGACTTACCCACTAATGAAAAGAGTTACTTATTTTCCGCAAATTTTTTTAGGAATTACTTTTAATTTTGGCATAATTTTGGCGGGTTTAGCGCTCAATTCTTCAATAAGTTTTGGATTAATAATTCTTTATTTGGCATGCATTTCTTGGACTTTTCTTTACGATACAATCTATGGCTTTCAAGACATTGAAGATGATTTACGCATCGGTATAAAATCTAGTGCCATACTTTTTTTTAAAAAAAATTCTAACAATCCCAAAAAATCTTTATATAAAATTGCCATCATAACCACATTATTTTTTATAATGCTTGGAGTTTACGAAGAGTTGAGTTTGTCTTATTTTTTATTAATGATTTTTAGCGGATTATTAATATTATATAAAATTTTAAAATGTGATTTAAAAAAACCCGCCGAATGTTTAAAATTTTTTAAAGAAAATTTATGGTTTGGTATTTTGTTTTTAACGGCAATTTTATTTAGTTAATGAAGGTTGGAATTCTTGGCGGAAGCTTTAATCCTGCGCATTTAGGGCATATTCATTTAAGTGAAATTGCCATTAGAAAACTCGCCCTAAATCAATTATGGTGGATTCCTACCGCACAAAATCCATTAAAAGCAAAAAATGATTTTTTATCTTTCGAAGAGCGCGTTAAAAATTGTCAAATTTTAACAAAAAAAAATCCCAAAATTTATGTTAAAAAAATCAATAATTTTTACACTATTGATCTAATAAATTATTTACAAAAAAAACACAAAAATTATGAATTTATTTGGGTGATGGGAGCTGATAATCTGTTGGAACTGCATCGTTGGCACGACTTTAAAAATCTTATTCAAAAAATTGAATTTGCGATTTTTTCTCGTGATAATTATTTAAAAAAAGCAAATAATTTTAAAGCGTTAAAACTTTATCAAAAATATAAAAATAAATCAAAAAAATTGCCAAAATTTTCGATTTTTCACAGTCGAAAATTAAATATTTCTTCAACTCAAATTCGTAATAATAACAATGCCTAATTATATTGTTGATACTCATTGCCACTTAGACCTGATTGAGGAAAAAGGCATTACGATTGAAGAGATTTTAAAAAATTGTGAAGAAAAAAATGTGAAAATCTTGCAAACGATTTGCACTAAAATTAGCGCCATTGAAAAAATTTTAAAATACACGGTAAATAATCAAAATATTTATGCTTCAATCGGCTTGCACCCTTGCAATGTAAGCGTTGAAGAATTCAGAACCGCTTCGCAAATTTTAGCAATTTGTGAAAAAAATCAAAAAATTATTGGAATTGGCGAAACCGGACTCGATTATTATCACGATTTAAGTCAGGTTGAATTGCAAAAAAAATCTTTTTTAGAACATATCGAGGCGAGTACAAAAAGTGATTTGCCCTTGATAATTCACTCGCGAAATGCCGATAATGATATGATGGAAATTCTAAAAAATACTCAAAAAAATCAGCAATTTCCTGCACTATTACATTGCTTTTCAAGCTCGCCAGAACTAGCTCGATGCGCTTTAGATTTGGGAATTTATATTTCGATTGCCGGCATAGTTACTTTTAAAAATGCCGAAGAGTTGCAAAAAATTGTCAAAGAAATTCCGCTTGAATTTTTATTAATTGAAACCGACTCGCCTTATCTATCACCAATGCCTCATCGTGGAAAAACAAATCAACCCGCCTTTACTTTTTATTTGGCGGAATTTATTGCTAAATTAAAGAATTTAGAAGTCGAAAATGTTATCGAACAAACCACTAAAAATTTTCATAAAATTTTTAAAAAAGCCAAAATTATTGTTTGAAATTTTAGAAAAACTATTTTTCTAAGCCAGTAATCAATTGTTGAATTTTTTCAATTTCATCAAATTTCATAATGATTTTGCCGACACCTTTGAAGCCATTATAAGAAATTTTACAATCCATTCCACACAGTTCCGATATTTGATTTTCTAAGGCAACCAAATGTTCGCTATTAATAAATTTAATTCGCGATTCGGTTCTAATTAAAACTGGCGTTCTTTTGGCTTTTTCAATTTTTTCGTCACGCACAATTTCTTCGGCGTCACGCACATTCAAACCTTTGGCAATAATTCTTTTTGCCAATTCTTCAGGATTGATCGAATTAATTATGGCGCGCGCATGCCCCATGGAAATTTGTTTACTATCCAAATATTCACGAACTTTTTCAGGTAATGTTAGCAAGCGCAATAAATTAGCAATGTGCGCACGACTTTTGCCAACTTTTTTGGCAACAATTTCTTGGGTATAAGCAAATTCTTTCATCAATCTTTGATAGCCTCGAGCCTCTTCGGTCGGCGACAAATCAGAGCGTTGGACATTTTCAATAATGGCAATTTCAAGAGCATCATTGTCAGAAAATTTTCTAAAAATCGCTGGAATTTCGGTAAGATTAGCTATTTTTGAAGCACGGAAACGGCGCTCTCCGGCGATAATTTCATAAAAATCATCATCGGTTTTACGCAAAATTATGGGCTGAATTACGCCATGCTCTTTGATTGAATCGGCCAAATCTTGCAATTCAGTTTCTTCAAAATGTTGACGAGGCTGATAAACACCGGGGCGAATTTTTTTAAGACTAATTTTTTCAACTACGTCTTGATTTTCTGGGTTAAATAAAGGTGATTTTACCTTACTCTCTCCGAGTAAAGCTGAAAGTCCGCGTCCAAGTTTTTTATCGGTAAATTTTACTAATGTGGCTTTTTGTTCCATGTGAAACCTATAATTTAAATTTAAAATTTAATTGGGCTAATAATAATTTTTAATTTTGATTAGTAAGTTAAAAAGTGCAAGAATTTTTATGAAACTTTTTAGGTTTATGCTTCAGAAATATTAAAGATTTGAAAAGTTATAAAATTCGAATGCTTTTAATCGATTCAAGAAATTAGCTTTTGTAAAAAACTATTTTGGAAAATTTTTACTATTGATGCGAAACCGTTCATTATCTATGCTTTTCTGACCCCTCTCCGCATCGCCAAGAATTTGGATTAATGCAAGTCCTTCTAAAGGGGCTTATACCCCTACATTTTACAAAAATGCTCACAACGCTTACGGAATATAGCTCCCCCCTTGAGGGGGAGCAGATTCTAGAAACTTAACGGTAGTTAAGTTTCTAGAATCGTGGGGGGTCAAAAACTTAGAGCACCAAAGGTTTTAATGTTCCGAGAAAAGTTAAAACAAAAAAATTCTAAATAAGACGATTTCTTGAATTTCTTTTATTTTAAAATTCGATATAATCGATAATTAATTGTCGCTGTAGCTTTTTTGACCCCCCACGTCTCCGCGAATTTAACTACCGTTAAATCCTCGGAGCCCGCTCCCCCTCAAGGGGGGAGCAATGGCACCGAACTCATCGCGAATACGGCGATTTATTCGCCATGGAGCGATTCAACTAAAAAGCTAAATTTGCGCTAGCAAATTTAATGTGTAACACGATAAATACCGCTTCCAATCTTAAATCTAGGTTATTTGCGTTAAAAAAATAGCCTAAACTCAACAACATAACTCATTAGTTTCTCATAAATACCGCTTCCAATCTTAAATCAGGCGATTGAATTTAAGGACGAGTCTGCGTAAGCCTACTCTAAAGTAGGCGCGCAAAGACGAGATCCGCAAAATTCGGTCGCATCATTTAAGAGTGGAATCCGGTATTTTCATTTTTAAATCTTTGGCAACCTCAGGTGGCATATAATTTTCATCATGCTTCACCAATAATTCACTTGAATAAAATTTATTTTCTACAATATTTATTTTACCTTTGGCAACTACTCCTTGTTCATCTCTAAATAGATCGGGTAAAATTCCACGATAATTAATTGCTAAGTCATTTTTGTAATCAGTAATAATAAACTCGGTCGTTAAAGCGTCGATTTTTTTAATTGAATCTTTTTTTATCATACCTCCCACTCTTACGCTTGAAAGGCTTGAGCGGATTTTATCAATTTCGGATGGCGAGAAAAAAAAGACAATATTATTTTGAAAATTTTTTAAAATAAAAATTAGTGAAATAATTGATATTAAAAAAATTCCTGCCACAAAAATTGATCTTTTTTGCTTATTATTAAGACTTTTTTTGAACATTATTTAAAGTTTTTTTTAAAGTAAAAAAATTAATAAAAATTTTAGCAATATAAACAAATGATATCAATCCCGAAAGCCAATAGGCAAGGTTTACATAAAAAGAATAATCGTTCAAATTTTCCATAAACTTATTTAAATTGAAAAAATTTTAATATTGTGATTTTATAAGAGTTTAATTTTTTAACAAGACCATAAATTTTTAAAAAAAATGCATTTAAAAAAATATTTAATTGCATTTAAAACTAAGTTTTTTAATATGATTAAAACATTTGCCTAGATAGCTCAGTCGGTAGAGCAAAGGACTGAAAATCCTTGTGTCGGCGGTTCGATTCCGTCTCTAGGCACCACTTTTCACGAAAGAATCCCTCTATAAAAACTAAATTTCAAAAACTATTTTTAAATATTAGTATTTGAAGAATTCTCGTAGTTTTTAAAAAAATTATTTCTTTAAAAAGTTAATCGGTCCTTCAGCGCGACCATTAATGAATTGATCAACAAAGGGGTTGTTGGAATTATCAAGATTTTTAATTGAATCGCACCAGATTATTTTGCCTTCGTAAAGCATGGCAACTTTGTCAGCAATTTTGCGTGCCGAATGCATATCGTGAGTAATGGTGATGGTTGTGGCGCCGAGTTCTTTGGAATTGGCAATGATTAAGTTATTGATGACATCCGCCATGATTGGATCAAGCCCCGTGGTTGGCTCGTCGAAAAAAATTATTTCGGGATTGGTGGCAATTGCTCTTGCAAGTGAAACGCGTTTTTGCATTCCGCCCGAAAGCTCCGAGGGCAATAAATCCGCGGTTTTTTGGCTCAAGCCGACTGCATTAAGTTTAGCGATGGCAATTTTTTTGGCATCGATTTTTGGCATTTTTTGATGATTAACTAAGCGAAAAGCTACATTTTCCCAGACCGAAAGCGAATCAAAAAGCGCTCCGCCTTGAAATAAAAATCCAAATTTTTCCATTAATTTGTCACGCTGTTTTTCTTTGATATTTGAAACTTCTTCGCCATCGATTTTAATGTTTCCCGAAGTTGGTGCAATTAGGGTTGCAATAATTTTGATTAATACCGATTTACCACTTCCCGAGCCACCCAAGACAACCAAAGATTCTCCTTTATTAACTTGCAAATTTATTCCGCACAAGACTTCTTTGTCATCAAAATTTTTGACGAGATTTTGAATCGATATTTTTTCGCTCATTAATTATTTTTTAGCCTCTTCTAATTTTTTATCGATAAGTTTTTTTAAAGTCACATAATCGACATAACCTTCAGAAATTTCGCCATTAACAAAAAAACTTGGCGTTGATTTTATGAAAAGTGATTTAGCAACTTCCATGCGATGTTTTAGAATTTTTTCTTGCAAAGCCTTATCATTTACACAAGCTTTGAAAGTATCTGAGCTCATGCCGTCAAGCTTAAAAATAGATTCAAGTTTTTCAATAAATTTTTGGTCAAAGGCCCAGTTATCTTGAGTTTTGAATAAAATTTTGGTAGCACTATAATATTTCTCACTTGGATTATCGCTATTTTTAGCAACACATTCGCTAATCATGGCACCAGCAAGGGCGGGGTGGTTCAAGGGAAAGTTTCTATAAATAAAAGCAACTTTACCATTATCAACATATTCAGTTTTGATTTTCTCAAAGGATTCACGCACGAAAGAGGCACAATGAGGGCAAGAAAGAGAAGCATATTCTATGAAAACAACTGGGGCATTTTTATCGCCAAGAACATAATCTTCAGGTAGAATTTTTAATAATTCACTGTTTTTGCGCGCTTCTTCTTGGTTTTTAGCATCATCAATTACCGCTTTATTTACGGGGTCTTGCGAGTTTAATTCGGGCTTTAATTCATCAGCACTTTGACTAGCATATTTAAATGAAGTTTTAGTTTTGTAATTATTAGCTACCAAAGCTGAGAAGGCAATCAGGACAACAATTGAAACCAAAACAATAATTTTTTTCTTTGAGTTATTTTTCATAAGTTTAAATGGTAAAATTTATTTGAAAAAATAAATTGAATATATTTTTAAAAAATATATTATCGCTTAAAAATTAAATCAATAGAATTTATGTTACCTATTTCAGTTTTTATCATAACCAAAAATGAAGAAGATCGCATCGAAAACATTATCAAGGCGGTTAAAAATTTTGCTGATGAAATTTTAATTGTTGATTCTGGAAGTAGCGACAAAACCCTTGAAAAAAGCCAAGCTTTGGGCGCTAAAACTTATTTCAATCAATGGAATGGCTATGGTCAGCAAAAAATTTTTGGCGAACAACAATGTCGCAATAACTGGATATTAAATATTGATGCCGACGAAGAAGTTTCAAATGAATTATCACAAGAAATTATTGAAATTTTTAGTCAAAAAATTGCCGAAAATGTAGCGGGATTTAAAATTAAAATTGTTAATAAATTTCGCTTTGAAGAGCGCCCCAAAAAATTAGCTTATTTTTATAATCAATTTCGCCTTTATCGCAAAGATGTCGCCGGCTTCAAAAACAGTGCAGTTCATGATTCGGTCGAATTAAAATCCAACGAAAAATATCAAATTTTACAATTAAAAAATATTATTTTTCACCAATCTTTTCGGAGTTTTTCACATTGGATTGATAAAATTAACTCTTACTCTTCGATGCAAGCTCAAGATGCTTTTGCAAAAGGAAAGTGTCCATCTTATTTTAAAGTTTTTTTGGCACCAACCGTTGGCTTTCTAAAAGCCTTCATTGTTCGTCGTTATTTTATTTATGGTTTTGATGGAATAATTTATAGCTATATTTTTGCTCTTTCGCGCTTTGCCAAAGCGATCAAAACTCGTGAACTTTTTCGAGCTAATTTATTAAAAAAGTAAATGAAAAATTTGATAATTTTAATATTTTTATTATTATTTTCATGCGCAAATTTCCCACGAGAAGGTCCAACGATTTATGTAAGTAATTTAAGTTCAAATATTGTAAAAAATATCTCGATTAAATTTCCTCAAAAAACTTTAAATCTTTCACAATTAAATCCCGGATCAACCCAAGGATCATCATTTATTATCAATGGTTCAGAAGATTTTTTTGGAATAATAAAAGTCAGCTGGAAAAATCTTTATAATGAAAATATAATTCGCAATTTTAGCATCAAAAAAAATGATTTGCCGAGTTTTTTTAATCCCAAAGATTTTGGTTATGTACAAATTTATATCAAAGATTACGACATTCAAATTATTACTTACGACACCAAAGATTCTGGCAACAAAACTGCTCAAATGGACATCATTTTGAAAGATTTAAATGTTTATTATAATGTTGAAAAAAAATCTCCCATAAGAGGCTCTCTGCTTTCGGTTGACTATATTCCTAGATGATGCTTTGAAAATTTTTGATTTTGACTTTAATCGACAAAATTTATAAATTTTTCAAACAAAAATTGGTGATTTTTTAGTTCAAAAGTTAAATCAAGAAATTGCCATTTTGAAAATTTTTTTTGCGGATAAACGCTTCATCTTTTTCTTCGAAAAAGATGAAGCGTTGAGCAAAATTCTCCTCGCATCATTTATTAGTCTCTCAGAAATACCGCTTCCAATCTTAAATGAGGCGAATGAATTTAAGGACGAGTCTGCGTAAGCCTACTAAATGTAGGCGCGCAAAGACGAGTTCCACAAAATTCAGTCGCATCATTTATTAGTCTCTCAGAAATACCGCTTCCAATCTTAAATCAGGCGATTGAATTTAAGGACGAGTCTGCGTAAGCCTACTAAATGTAGGCGCGCAAAGACGAGTTCCACAAAATTCAGTCGCATCATTTAAGAGTGGAAGTGGTATTTTTTAATCTAGAGTTAAATTGATATTATCATTCACCAAAAATCCTTCATTTGAGGTTTGATTTTTTTGTGAAGCAATATGAAGTAAAGCATCGCCCTTATTAACTAAAGGCATCATTGTTAAACCAATCACCATACCATCTTCATTAACGCGAATTTCGATTTTATTATCGCCAAAAGGATTGGAAATTGATCCAATAATTTGTCCTTTTTGCACCATGTCACCAAGTTTAATATTGGAAATAAAAATTCCACTTTGTGACGCGCGAAGCCAAGAACTTGAAAGCGCAATAAATATTTTTTTCGCATCATCTTGTGGAGCTTTGGCAATCATGCCAATTTTTTCCATAACATTTAAAATACCATTTAAGCCAGTCTTTGTGGCATTTTCATCAAAGCGCAAAATTTCGCCAGCTTCATATAAAATTATTGGAATATTAGCTTGCATACCCGCGCTTCTAAGCGAGCCGTCGCGTAAATTAGAATTGATAATCGCGGGCGCATTAAAAACTTTTGCTAATTCGAGATTAATTTCTTCATCAATATTAGTTCGAACTTGCGGATAATTTGAGCGATGAAAAGAACCGCTGTGAATATCAATCCCATAATCGGATTTTAGCACAATTTCTTGCATGAATTTGTAAGCAAGTTGCGATGCCAAAGAGCCATTTTTAATTCCTGGAAAACAACGATTTAAATCGCGTCGATCGGGCAAATATCGCGAATGATCATTGAAACCAAAAATATTAACGATCGGGATGGCGATAAGCGTTCCGCATATTTTATCAACCTTAACATAATCAAGCAATCGACGCACAATTTCAATGCCATTAATTTCATCGCCATGAATAGTTGAGGATACAAAAAGAGTTGGGCCGTCTTTTACTCCACTCACAACTTCAATTGGCATTTTTAAATCGGTAAAATCATGCATTCTACCCATGTCAATATTGATGCGAACTTTTGTGCCTCGCTGAATTTCTATATCATTAATAATGTTCTTTTTTTCTTTCATTTTTGTGGTTTAGCTAAGGCAAATGATAAAATTTTATAGCATAATTTGGCGGCCAAAAAATCACAAGAATGTAAGGTTTTGACAGGCGCCAATTCAACAACATCGGCACCAACAATATTACAAATTTTTGAAGCTTCTTTGATAATATTTATGGCATCATACCATAATAATCCACCTGGCTCGGGAGTGCCTGTAGCCTGCATAATTCCAGAATCAAATCCGTCAATATCAAAAGTTAAAAAAACATTTCTGCCCTTTAAAGGTTCAACTATTTTTTTATAATCCCACGCATGTTTATCTTTAGCAAAATGCATTTTAATTCGACTCGAATTACTTTCTAAAAAAGGGATTTCTGAAGCCGAAATATTGCGGATTCCGCAAGAAATTAAAGTTGAAATCGGATGATCCATAACCCGACGCAGTGCCGAAGCATGAGAATAATGTTCGCCAGCATAACCATCTCGCAAATCAGCGTGAGCATCAAAATGCAAAATCGCCAAGTCTTTATATTTTTTTACAAAAGGACGAATTGAGCCCGCCGTAATTGAATGCTCACCGCCCAAAATTAATGGAAATTTTTTTGCCTCAAGAACATCGGAGGTAATTTTTTCAAGTTGATCAAGCGATTTTGGCACCGAACTATAATCTATTTCTTGCGCCTTCATTGTTGCAACGCCATATTGACGAAACGGTTCACACCAAAATTCTTCATCGAACAATTCGGCTTGATGCGAAGCTTTAATAATGGCTTGTGGGCCATTTTTAGTGCCACCGCCATAGCTCACCGATTTTTCCAAACCGAAAGGAATAACTATTACTTTGGCATCGTCATTTGATTCTAAATATTTTTCTTTAACACCGAGAAACCCTGATTTTTGTGGCATAAACTCATATAAATCAAACAAAGATTTTTTTGACTTCTCATCATTTTTTGAATTTTTTAT
Source organism: Rickettsia typhi (assembly GCA_945890035.1). Classification (GTDB taxonomy): domain Bacteria; phylum Pseudomonadota; class Alphaproteobacteria; order Rickettsiales; family UBA1997; genus CAILUF01. Next base: position 45,135 of record CAMDCJ010000001.1, on the reverse strand, counting down.
TGGTTTTTTGTTATCAACTTTTTTTTTCATATTTTTATCCTTAATTATTTTATGTTGAAATAAATAATTCTAGTCAAAACGACTGGATTTATAACATATTCCATAAATAAATGTAAATTATTATAAGACTTTTAAAAAAATAAAATTTAGGGATTAAATCGCTTACTTTTTAAATTTTTTTTACTACAATATCTAAGAAGATAAATAAATTCAAGTTTTATGCATAAAAATTTTAATCCCAAATTATTGGAAATTTTAAGATGCCCGAAATCAAAAGGTGAGTTAATTTATAACGAAGAAAATCAAGAATTAATTTGTTATAAATCCAAATTAGCCTATAAAATTATCAACGGAATTCCAATTATGTTAATTGAAAAAGCCCGCTTAATAAATTAGATAAATAACAATGCCTCAAAAATTTCAACAATTAAAAAAGAGTAAAAAATTTTCTAAATCCTCAAAAAAATGGCTATTGCGCCAAGTTAATGATCAATTTGTTGAGAAAGCCAAAAATGCTGGATGGAGATCGCGCTCAACTTTTAAAATTATCGAAATTGATGAAAAATTTAAGATTTTTAAAAAGCATAAAATTGTCGTTGATTTAGGTTGTGCCCCTGGAGGCTGGAGCCAATATTGCGTAGAAAAAGTCGGGGAGGGCAATGTGGTAGCAATCGATTTACTTCCCGTTTCGCCAATAGCTGGCGTCAATTTTATGCAACTTGATTTTTTAACCGATGACGCCCCGCAAAAAATAATTGATGAGTTAAAAAAAATTAATTACAATAAAGATGGATTGTGCGATATCGTGCTGAGCGATATGGCCGCAAACACCACGGGAGATCAAAATACGGACCATCTCAGAATAATTGGACTTCTTGAGGAGGCATTAAATCTTTCTCAAAAAATTCTTAAAAATGACGGCTGTTTTGTTGGCAAAATTTTTCAAGGCGGAAGTTCGGAAGAAATTTTAAATCTTTTGCGACAAAATTTTTTAATGGTTAAATATTTTAAACCAGAAGCATCTAGAAAAGACTCATCTGAAACCTATTTAGTTGCCACTGGATTCAAGGGAAAAGAACATACCGAAGAAAAACTATAATCCAAAACCTATCTATATAATTTGGAAAAATTTTTGTATGAGTTGCAATTTATTTTTTGTACTTTAAAATTTTTTTAGACATTTTTGGAATTTTTAATTTTAATTTTTCATTAAAAATAAATATTTTACAAAATTATTAATATTTTAACGTAGCGTTATCAATTAGTAATAATATCTTTTAAACCCAAAATTTATTTACAAATGCCTAGAGTTTCAGTTATCGCCAGAACATATTCAAAAACTTTATTTTTAGCTTCCAAAAATAGCAACTCGATCGACAAAGTTTCTGAAGAGTTGGAATTATTTAGAAAAAATTTCAGCAATGATTTTGCGAATGAACTTAAAAATCCCGTAATTTCAAAATATGATGGGGTTAAAATTATCAACGAAGTTACTACGCGCTTTAAACTAGGAAAGTTAACTTCAAATTTTTTTGCAGCAATTGTTAAAAATCGTCGCTTAAATCTTTTTCCAGAAATTCATGAAGAGTTCAATCGCTTAGTTCTAGAATATAAAAAAATTCTTGAAGTTGAGGTTTTATCAACCATCAATATTAATGTCGAAAACATTAAGAAATTGCTTGAAAAATCTTATCCGGATAAAAAAATATTGATAAAACAAACTTTGTCACCAAAAATTCTGGGCGGTTTACAAATTAGAATTGGCTCAAAAATTATTGACGCCAGTCTTAAGAATCAAATTGAGCAAATTAAAAAAGAATGTTTATCGGCGATTAATTAAAAAAACTGATGTTGCATTTACAAATTTTGTTTTTAAAATAATCGCAGATTGTTGCCTCGATGCAAATCTTAAAATAAAGTCATTTAAAAATAACTATTTAACAAAAAATTTAAATCTGATATGGATATTAAAGTTGAAGAATTTTCAAGTATATTACAAAAAACTATCGAGAATTTTCACTCTTCGGCCGAACTAAAAGAAGTTGGTGAAGTAATTAAAGTTGGTGATGGAATCGCCAAAGTTTATGGCCTTGACAATGTTCAAGCTGGTGAACTTGTCGAATTTGATGGTGGCGTAAAAGGAATGGCGCTAAACCTTGAAACTGACAATGTCGGTATTGTAATTTTTGGTGATTCACAAAAAATCAAAGAAGGTTCGAATGTTAAAAGAACTGGTAAAATTGTTGAAGTTCCCGTCGGAAAATCATTGCTTGGAAGAGTTGTCGACGCACTTGGAAATCCAATCGACGGTAAAGGCGCACTTCAAAATGTTGAATATCGTCGCGTTGAAGTAAAAGCACCGGGAATTATTGCTCGTCAATCAGTTTCCGAGCCAATGCAAACTGGCATCAAGGCAATTGATAGCCTTATTCCAATTGGTCGCGGTCAAAGAGAACTTATTATTGGTGATCGCCAAACTGGAAAAACTGCAATCGTACTCGACACCTTCATCAATCAAGCCAAAGCTCATGAAGAAAGCGATGAAAGCAAAAAACTTTATTGCATTTATGTTGCCATCGGACAAAAAAGATCTACGGTCGCTCAAATCGTCAAAACGCTTGAAGATGCTGGCGCCATGAAATATTCGGTCGTTGTTTCTGCAACCGCCTCCGAAGCTTCGGCTTTACAATTTTTTGCTCCTTATACAGGTTGCACCATCGGCGAATTCTTTCGCGATAACGGCATGCATGCATTAGTTGCTTACGATGATTTAAGTAAACATGCGGTAGCTTATCGCGAGATGTCACTCTTACTTCGTCGCCCACCAGGACGCGAAGCATACCCTGGAGATGTTTTTTATATTCATTCTCGCTTGCTTGAAAGAGCCGCTAAAATGTCAAAAGAAATGGGTGGTGGATCTCTTACCGCGCTTCCGATCATTGAAACACAAGCTGGTGACGTTTCTGCATATATTCCAACTAACGTAATTTCAATTACTGATGGACAAATATTTTTAGAAACAGAATTATTTTATAAAGGTATAAAACCAGCTGTAAATGTGGGCCTATCGGTTTCACGCGTTGGATCAGCAGCTCAAACTAAAGCTATGAAACAAGTAGCAGGAACAATCAAACTTGATTTAGCGCAATTTCGTGAGCTTGAAGCTTTTGCTCAATTCGGTTCTGATCTTGATCCGGCAACTCAAAAATTGCTCGATAAAGGTCGCAAACTTACCGAACTTTTGAAACAAAATCAATATTCTCCGATGGGATTTGAAGAGCAAGTTGCTTCAATTTATACCGGAGTAAAGGGTTATCTCGATAAAATTTCAGCTAAAGAAGTTACTAAATTTGAAAATGATTTCTTACAAAAACTAAGAAATTCTTATCCAGAAATTTTAAGCTCAATTAAAAAAGAGCAAAAAATTACTGACGAAACCGAGACAAAGCTCAAAAAAATAATCGAAGAATTTGTTTCAACATTTTTGAATCACGCACCTTCATCTCATTTTGATCATGTTGGTCTAAATGATAAATTAAAACACGAAAAAAAATAACTTAGCTAACAATGCCAAAAAATATTTTTTGGCATGTTAACATGAAATTTTATGGCAAATTTAAAAACATTAAAAACAAGAATAAAATCGGTTAAGTCAACTCAGAAGATGACAAAAGCCATGAAAATGGTTGCGGCATCTCGTCTTAAAAAAGCTCGAAACCTAGTTGAATCTTCACGACCATTCGCCGAAAAAATTCGCGAAATGACCTCAAATTTAGCTTCAAACATTTCAGTTAGAGGCGGATTGAATGAAAAATTTCCATTATTAACCGGAAAAGGCACCAATGAAAAACATTTAATAGTTGTCATTTCTTCTGATCGAGGCTTGTGTGGCGGTCTTAACAGTGCTACCGTTAAGTTTACAAAAAATAAAATTCACGAATTAATTTCTCAAGGTCGAGAAGTAAAAATAATGTGCGTCGGCAGAAAAGCTTACGAGCAACTTCGCACTCTTCATGCGAATAAAATTGTTGAAAATTTTAGCGGTATTTTTAAAAGTAATATTAATTATGATATTGCTAAAAAATTAAGTGACAAAATTATTGAAATGTTCGATGAAAACAAATTCGATGTTTGCGAAGTAATTTATAGCAAATTTAAATCAGTAATTTCTCAAGAACAAGTTTGCAATCAAATCATCCCCGCACCAATCAACTTTAATTCGAACTTAGCAAATCTTGAGTCGCCGATTAATTATGAACCAAGCGAAGAAGAAATTCTTAAAGAATTATTACCGAAAAATATTGCCATTCAAATTTATAATCAACTACTTGAAAATAGCGCTTCTGAACAAGGGGCAAGAATGTCTGCAATGGAATCCGCAAGTAATAATGCCGGCAAAATGATTAAAAATTTAACATTGGTTTACAATCGTACTCGTCAAGCAAATATCACAAGAGAGCTTATTGATATTGTCTCTGGCGCCAACGCAGTGTAGCATAAATGACAATCGTCTCCAGTATTTTTGCAAAAAATGACTTTGATTTTACCACTGAAAATTATTGGATAAATTTAGATAAACCAAAAGACATTTCCTCGGCATTCGCAGTAAAAATAATAAAAAAAATAACTAAAGCCAAAAAAGTTGGACATGGCGGAACTCTTGATCCATTTGCAACGGGAGTATTACCAATTGCAATCAACAAATGCACGAAACAATCTTCAAAGATCATGGATTTTAAAAAGAAATATTATTTTACAATAATATTCGGAGAGTTTAGAGATAGCGATGATATTACGGGAAAAGTAATTGAGGAAAGTGAAAAAAGAATTTCTTCGGCGGATTTTATGAAAAGTATTCCAAATTTTATTGGAAAAATAAATCAACAACCCTCAAAATTTTCAGCAATAAAAATTAATGGCGAAAAATGCTATGACTTAGCTCGAAAAGGCCTGGATATTGAAATGCCTTTTCGAGAAATAGAAATTTATTCAATAAAAGTTTTGAAATATTGTACAAATTATTGCGAAATGGAAATTGAATGCTCAAAAGGAACTTATGTTAGAAGTTTAGCTAGAGATATTTGTAAAAAAAATAATATTTGTGGTTATGTTTCCGACTTACAAAGAAAAAATGTTGGGAAATTTTCAATCGACAAAACAATTTCACTTGACGAATTAAAAAATATCATTAATTTTGGTGAATCTAATAAAGATGGCTCTCTTCTAGCTTTGCACGAGATGTAAAAATCGCAAAAAGATGATTGAGTTTACAATACCAACCCGCTTGAATTAATCTTTCAGGCATAATTAATTTAAAAATGTTGTTCGATAAAAAAACTAAAAAACAAGTAATTAGCGAATTTGCTCAAGGCAAAAATGATACTGGCTCAACAGAGGTTCAGTGCGCAATAATAACTAAGAAAATTAATACCTTAACAGAGCATTTAAAAATTCATAAAAAAGATCACTCTTCTAGAAGAGGTCTTCTCATTTTGGTTGGCAGAAGAAGAAGACTTCTTGATTACCTGAAAGATATTTCAAATCAACGTTACGAAGATCTTATCAAAAAAATTGATATCAGAAAATAGTAAATAAATTAAATATTTTTCGAAAGAATAATTATTTAGAACAATCCCTGAGTCAATCTTGCGCTTGTTCTAAATAACAAATATTGTTGCAAAGTGATTAAGAGATTAATTCACGCTCCCCAAAAAAATTTAAAAAGATGAAAATATGTTCAATGTTGTAAAAAAAGAAATCAATTGGAATGGTAAAACCTTATCAATCGAAACAGGAAAAATAGCAAGACAAGCCAATGGCTCAGTAATCGTAAAATACGGCAACACTACAATTTTATGCGCGGTAACTATTGCTTCAAAAGCTGCCGAAGGAACAGATTTCTTTCCTTTAACCGTTAATTACTTAGAAAAATCATACGCTGCAGGAAAAATTCCTGGTGGCTTTTTTAAAAGAGAAACTAAACCTTCAGAAGTTGCGACTTTAGTTTCACGATTAATTGATCGTCCAATTCGCCCAATGTTTCCAGCAAATTTTTATAATGAAGTGAATGTTGTTTGCACAGTTTTATCTTACGATCCAACTTGTAATCCTGATATTCCTGCCTTAATTGGCGCTTCAGCTGCCTTATCAATTTCAGAAGCTCCATTTGAAATGGTTGTCGCCGCTTCTAGAGTTGGATTAATCAACAATGAATTTGTATTAAATCCTAGCAACGAAGAACTTAAAGGTAGCACTCTTGATCTAATTGTAGCCGGAACCAAAACTTCAGTTTTAATGGTTGAATCAGAAGCAAAAGAACTATCTGAGCAAAAAATGTTAGAAGCAGTAAATTTTGGACATAATGCTTTCCAAGAAGTTATCGCCATGATTGAAGAATTTAAAGCTGAAAGCGGAAAACCAAAAATGGTTATCGCCAAACAAGATAATGTGGCTTTAAAAAATAACATCACAACTTTCATTGGTGATCGTTTAATCAAAGCTTACAAAAAACTTGAAAAACAAGCTCGCTCAAGTGATCTTGAAAAAATTCTTAGCGATGTTAAAGAAAAATTCGTCAATGCCGAACAAGGAATTGATGACAATAAAATCAAATCTATTTTTAAAATTCTATCTCAAGAAATCGTTCGTAACGATATTTTAAAAAATGGTCTTAGAATCGATGGTCGTAAAACTGATCAAATCAGACAAATTGAAATCGAAGTTGGTATTTTACCACAAGTTCACGGTTCAGCTTTGTTCACTCGTGGCGAAACTCAAGCTTTGGTTGTATCAACTCTTGGCGCTGGCGGAAAAGACAAACAACTTATTGAAAATTTAGATGCAGTAATGGCCGAAGAATCTTTCATGCTTCATTACAATTTCCCACCATATTCTGTTGGAGAAGTTGGCCAACTAAAATCACCGGGACGTCGTGAAATTGGTCACGGAAAACTTGCTTGGAGAGCTATCAATCCAGTTTACCCTAGTGCTGAAAAATTCTCATATACAACTCGTATCGTTTCTGAAATAACTGAATCAAACGGCTCTTCTTCAATGGCCACAGTTTGCGGAACATCGCTTGCATTAATGGATTCTGGAGTTCCGATTCAATCTTCAGTTTCTGGAATCGCCATGGGTTTGATTAAAGAAGGTGAAAATTATGTTATTCTTTCTGATATCATGGGTGATGAAGATCATCTTGGCGATATGGATTTCAAAGTTGCTGGTTCAAGAAATGGAATTACAGCACTTCAAATGGACATTAAAATCAACGGAATTACCGCTGAAATTATGGAAAAAGCTTTGAACCAAGCTCTTGAAGGTCGAATTCATATTCTTGACAAAATGGATGCCGTTATGTCAACTCCTAGAACCGAACTAAACACTAACGTTCCTAAAATTGAAATTATCAATATTGCTCAAAAGAAAATTCGTGAAGTTATCGGCTCAAGAGGCGCAGTAATCAAAGAAATTTGCGCAGTTTCTGGAGCTTCAGTTGATATCGAAGATAGCGGAATTGTTAAAATCGCTTCAAACAGCGCTGAATGCATCAAAAAAGCTATCAGCATGATTCAAGAAATTACTTTTGAACCAGAAATTGGTGATATCTATGAAGGTCCAGTAGTTAAAGTAATCGATGCCGGAGCTTTCGTAAGCATTTCTAATAATCGCGATGGCTTTGTTCATATTTCAGAACTTGCTGAATATCGCATTGATTTTGTTGAAGATGTTATCAATGAAGGCGATGTTGTTAAAGTTAAAGTTATAGGTTTCGACAAAAAAGGTCGTCCTAAATTAAGCTTCAGATGTGTTGACCAAACAACTGGCGAAGATATTTCTGATAAAATCGCTAACAAACCAAATATGGTTGATGAGCGCGAATTTTCTCCTCGTGGCGATGATAGTCGTGGCGAAAGAGGTGGCGAAGGTCGCGACAGAAGAAGAGGTGGCGATGATCGTCGTGAAGATAGAAGAGGAGGCGGTGATGACCGTCGCGAAGATAGAAGAGGTAGTGGTGACAGAGATCGTCGCTCAGGCGGAGATCGTGAAGATCCTACTAAAAAAAGACGCGGATTTTTTAGTTAACTAAATTAATTAAGGACTAGATTTAAAACCTAGTCCTTAAAAAATTTCTAAATAATGCTAAATAAAAAAAAACCCAAACATAAATATCATAATCTTCAGAATTTTCTTGCCTTAATATTACTAGCTACTCTAGTTTTTGCGCTGTCTTATTGGTTTATTTATTCAACAAAAATAATTAATTATTCAAGTTTTTTAAATGGCTTCATAATTGGTGTAATCGCTCAAACTATTGATGGCTCGATAGGAATGGCATATGGCGTAACAGCCACAACATTTTTACTTTCTCAAGGAGTTTCACCAGCGGTCGCCTCTAGCTCAATTCATATTTCTGAAATATTCACCACCGGTGCTTCGGGCTTGAGTCATTGGCGCCTTAACAACATTAATAAAAAATTATTTCTAAATTTAGTTTTCCCCGGAGTCGCTGGCGGATTAATCGGCGTCTTAATTTTAACAAATATTGACGGTCAAATATTAAAACCTTGGATAGCCATTTATCTAATGATCATGGGAATTTATATAATTCTAAAAGCCTTTAAGAAAAATATTTTGACTACCAAAATTAATTCTAAAAAAATTACTCCATTAGCCTTTACGGGCGGAATGATTGACGCCGTTGGCGGAGGTGGCTGGGGACCGGTGGTTACCACGACGCTTTTATCAAGTGGTCATGAACCCAAGAAAACCATTGGCTCCGTAAATTCAGCAGAGTTTTTTATTACGACCACAACCGGCTTATCTTTTGCTATTTTTGTTGGCATTAATAATCCTGAAACTATTTTTGGACTCATCTCTGGAGGAGTATTAATTGCACCCTTTGCCGCCAAAATCACCACCAAATTACCAACAAAATTAATAATGTTGATTGTTGGAATTTTGATCACCTCTTTGAGCATTATAACAGTTTCAAAATTCTTTTTTTAAAATAATTTTTTATTTTGTTTTAACAAAAAACTCTAATCAAACAAAAAAAATTAATTTAACATTTTTTATTGATAACATTATAACATCTTGTTCATTAAAATTTAAATTATTAAAATTAGCTAAATTTAAAATTTAATTATGGCGATAGAGCAAAAAGAATTATACGAAATTGTTAAATCAAGCTTTCCGAATGCAACTGTTAAAATCGTTGATTTAGTAGGCGACAAAGACCATTATCGTATTGAAATTATCGATGAAATTTTTGTTGATAAAAATAAAATTCAACAACATCGAATTGTTCATAAAGCGCTAGATTCAATTTTAAATAATCGGCTTCACGCCATAGAAATCAAAACTTCATCGAATTAAATTTATGGATACTACTTTTGAAGAAATTAAAAAAACTATCGAGGACAATAAAGTTGTTCTTTACATGAAGGGCACTAAAGATTTTCCGCAATGCGGATTTTCTGCCACCGTCGTACAAATCCTAAAAAACTTAAATGTTAATTTTGTCGATATAAATGTTTTGACTAATCCAGAAATTCGCGAAGGTATTAAGGAATTTTCTGATTGGCCAACTATCCCACAACTCTATGTAGATGGCGAGTTTGTTGGTGGTTGCGACATAGTTAAGGAAATGTTTCAAGCTCAAGAATTGCAAGAATTACTAAAAGATAAAAAAATAGTTTAAAACTTTTAAATTTTTTGAAATTTAAGAAAATAAAAAATCATTTAGATTAAAATGGAATACGCAATTGAGATAAATAATCTCCAAAAAACTTATCAAAAATCTAAAAAATCTTTACAAAAAGACGCTTTAAAATCGATAGATTTAAAAATAAAAAAAGGATCTTTCTTTGGATTGCTTGGACCTAATGGAGCTGGAAAATCCACGATTATCAACATTCTAGCGGGTTTGGTTAAAAAAACTTCAGGGCAAGTTAAAATTGCCGGAATTGATATCGACGAAGATCAAAAAGCCACCAAATTTAAAATTGGTATTGTTCCCCAAGAATTAATTATTGATCCATTTTTTAATGTTTACGAAACTTTAGAAATTTATGCGGGATATTTTGGCATTCCAAAAGCCAAAAGACGCACCGACGAAATTATTGAAGCTCTGGGCTTAAAGGATAAAGCAAAATCAACTCCGCGCAGTCTTTCAGGTGGAATGCGTCGGCGTTTATTGGTTGCAAAATCTTTGGTGCATAATCCAGAAATATTAGTCCTTGACGAACCAACCGCCGGCGTTGATGTTGAGCTTCGCAATCAATTGTGGACTTATGTAAAAAAACTCAATCAAAATGGCACGACAATTTTACTCACAACTCATTATTTAGAAGAAGCTGAAGAATTGTGCGATGAAATTGCCATAATTAGCAAAGGTGAGGTGATCGCTTGCGATCGCAAAGAAAATTTAATGAAATTGTTGTCGAGCAAAGAAATTATTGTGTCGGCGAATGAAAAAATTGACACTAATTTTACTGAAAAATTACCAAATTTAAAGACAAAATTTTTAGCTGAAGATAAAATTTCAATTACTTATGATCCCGATAAAACCGAGGTCGGAAAAATTTTACAAATAATTTCTGAAGCCAAGATTAACATTAGAGACATCTCGACCCAACAACCCGATTTGGAAGAAATTTTTAAACATCTCATCGCTAAAAAATGAAAGATTTAATTTCAATTGATAATTTAAACATTAGTCAAATCGATGAAATTCATCGCTTAGCCAATCAATATTTTCTTGACCCACACACTCAACATCATGATTTGCAAGAAAAAATTTTAGTTAACTTTTTTTTCGAAAATTCGACACGAACTAGAATGTCTTTTGAAATTGCCGCCAAAAGAATGGGGGCAAAAGTTATCAATGTCGACATTTCATTATCTTCATTAAAAAAAGGTGAATCAATCATCGATACCGCTCAAACAATCAATGCTTTGAAACCTGATTTTGTAGCCATCCGACATAATTCAAGCGGTATTATTGAAATATTAAAAAAGCACATAAATTGTTCAATAATTAATGCGGGAGATGGCACTAATGAACATCCATCGCAAGCCCTTCTTGATTCTTTCGTTATCAAAAATCATAAAAAAACTTTAAATAATTTAAAAATTGCTATTTGCGGGGATGTTCTTCACTCTAGGGTCGCAAGATCTAATATTAAACTTCTCGCGAAATATAATTGTGAAATTCGCGTTATAACGTCACCAACATTGATTCCAAAAGAATATCGCGAATGGCTTAAAGAAAAATGGAATATTGAAGTTTACGAAAATTTAATCGAAGGCATAAAAGATGTTGATGTTATAATGATGCTAAGAATTCAACAAGAAAGAATGTTCGGCTCTTATATTTCTTCGCTTTCAGAATATTATAAAATTTACGGCTTAAATCATGAAAAAATTTTACACGCCAATAATGCTTTAATAATGCATCCCGGCCCAATTAATCGTGATGTCGAAATTTCATCGCAACTCGCCGATGATCCAAAAAAATCTTTAATTTTAGAGCAAGTGTCGGCTGGAGTTGCGGTTAGACAAGCAATTTTAAAATTATTATAAATTTAAAATATTTTTAAATCACTTGAATATAAAGAAATATCAAATTATCTTTTAAACTGTTATTAACAAAATTCGAAAATAATGATCACTCCTTTTAGCTACATCAGAATCGCAATGATTTATAGCTCCACGGCCTTATCTTTAATGATAATGATGCTCGTGCTCAACATAATAACTATCGATGAGTTGCTTACAATAATCGGACTTGATCAAAAAAGCAACGAAGCCCAAGCTTTAAAACTAGTTATAAGTCGCATCCAAGAAATGTCGACAAACATTTTAGAAATAATTTCAAAATTACTTAAAAATTTATTATCATGGTCTGGGGTTGAAGTCGATTTGTCTAAAATTAAAATCGATACCTCCAAATCTCCAATACTCGACCCAAATATTATCAACGAGGGCGCGGGAAACAACATTAAAGACTCGGTTCAACAGCAATAATTAATTTAGTGTTTTTGTCACTTATAAATCTTATTCGACTGATTTTTATTTTAATTTTGGTCGCACCTTTTTTCTTAATAAACAAAGAAAAAGCGATTTATTTTTTCTTTAATTTTGCCGGTCCATCTTTCATAAAACTTGGTCAATTATTATCAGTTAGAGCTGATTTAGTTGGCAAACAAGTTGCACTAACTTTAACAAAATTTCAAGATTGCCTAGAGCCATTTTCTCACAAAAAAGTTTCCAATATTTTGCATCAAGAATTTGGCGATGATTTTGATAAAATTTTTAAAGAATTTAATTTTTCTCCCGTCGCCTCAGCGTCAATTGCACAAGTCCATAAAGCCAGGTTAAATAACGATTTAGAAGTTGCTGTAAAAATTCTTCGACCAAATATCCACAAAACCATGATGCGCGATATTTCAACTCTTAGATTATTAACAAAAATTTGCTATCTTTTCTCAAAATTTTTATCAAAAACCTTTAAAGATGTTGGTGATTTACTCGATCAAACTGCAAAATATGAACTTGATTTACTGCACGAAGGAGCAAATGGCTCTAAGTTGCGCGATGATATGATTGGCACCAAAGGTTTTTATGTTCCACAAATTTTTTGGCAATATTCTTCAACAAAAATCTTAGTAATCGAATGGATCGATGGCATTCCATTTTCAAATAGCGAAGCCATAGCTAATTGCAAATTTGATAAGAAAATTTTAGCCGAAAATTTAGTTTTAAGTTATTTTCGTCAAGTTTATGTTCATGGTTTTTTTCACGCCGATATGCACCCCGGAAATCTATTTCTAAAGCATAATGGCGACATTGCGGTTGTTGATTTTGGAATCATGGGCAAGATTGACAAAAAAACTCGCATCGCAGTTGCCGAGGTTCTAATTGGTTTTTTGCATCGCGATTACCAAAAAGTTGCTAAAATACATGTGGATGTTGGTTTCGTTCCGAAAGAAACTAATATCGACGATTTAGCTTTATCTTGTCGAAAAATTGGCGAAATGATTGTTGGCGTTGATATCAAAGATATTTCCATTGCCAAATTATTGACCGCTCTAATTGATTTATCGCGCAATTATAAGATGGACACCAAGCCCGAACTTTTGCTTTTACAAAAAACTTTATTATTGGTTGAGGGTGTCGGAGTATCGCTTGATCCCGATTTAAATATTTGGAATTTGGCAAGACCTTGGGTTAAAGAATGGGCAAAAACTAACATTGGCTTTGACGCCAAAATTCGTGATAATATTTTGGAAATTTTACAATTGGTTAAAAATTTTCTTAATAAATAAACCATATTTAAAACGGCAAATTATAACATTCCCAATAAAAAAAATATCACTCAAAGCTAAATTGGGTTAACAAATTTATTTCTTAAAAACCAAGCCAAGTATCTTCATCAGCGTAGGTGTAGGGTTCGCCCATTTTAACTAAAATATATTTCTTTTTAAACATATTTTGTGAAATATAAATCTTATCGCCAAAACTATAACATCCCCCAAATATTTTATAAATTTCATCTTGGCTTAAATCAGCTTTATAGGTAAAAGGCATATTATAAAGTCGCCATGCTTCCTCGGTGTATTTTTGCTCAATATTACAAATTCCGGCACATGAACTTAGCAAGAAAAGTATAATTATAAGAAATTTATTCTTTGAAACCCCAATGAATCGCACAAGCTCCGAATGTTAAATTTTGATAACCAGCCCTTGAAAAACCCGCATTCTCAATGAGTTTTGTAAAAGATTTTTGATCAGGAAATTTACGAATACTTTCAACTAAATATTGATAAGAATCATGATCTTTAAGTATAAATTCACCAATCTTAGGAATTATTTTGAAAGAATAAGTGTCGTAAATTTTTTGCAAAAAAATATCTTCAACTTTTGAAAATTCAAGACAAATAAATTTTCCACCTTTTTTCAAAACACGATGCGCTTCTCGCAAACCTTTATCGATATTGGTAAAATTACGAATGCCAAAAGCAATTGTAAAAACATCAAAAGATTCGTCGGCAAATTTTAGATTTTCGCCATCATTTTCAACAAAATTTAAATGAGAAAATAAATTCATGTCAACAGCCCTTAAGCGCCCAACCTCTAGCATTTGTGGGTTTATATCAACAACTTCAATTTGATAATTTAAACTTTTTTCTTGAGCTTTTTTAGCGATACGAAAAGCGATATCTCCGGTTCCACCCGCAACATCAATTATTTTGATATTGTCAAAAAAATCGATACAGTTTATCATGTTATTTTTCCAAAGTCGATGAGTGCCCGCACTCATTAAATCGTTCATCAAATCATATTTTTTGGCAACATTTGAAAAAATGTTTTTTACCAAATTAGATTTTTGATCGCGATCGACTTCCTTGAAACCAAAATGAGTTTTGTTATTTTCCATGTTTAAAACTGCAGATTTTAATTTTAATTTACCTGAGAATTTAATTGCTCAGGAGCCCTTGAAAAACAAGGAACAAACCCCAATGTTAGTTTTTCAAAATAATCAAATTCTTGATAAAAAAATCAATGATTTAATTGATTTTTTCGAAGAGGGTTCTGTAATGATATTTAATCAAGTTAAGGTAATCAAGGCAAAATTAACGGGTAAAATTTCTCGCAATTCAGCGCTTATTCATTTTAATCTAGATCAAGAATCAAATGGGCTTTGGAATGCCTTGTGTAGGCCAGCCAAGAAAGTTCGCGTCGGCGATATAGTTATAATTTCACAAGATTTGAGTGATGATTTTTTTTGTGAAATTATCGAAAAAGATAATGATGGCTTTATAAAAATAAAATTTAATTGCGATGAAGTCGAATTGTTGGCAAAGCTTGAAAAATATGGCTCAGTGCCACTTCCACCTTATATTAAACGCGATGAAAATAATCAAAAAGATTTTCAAAATGATCAAAAAAATTATCAAACAATCTATGCTCAAGACGGTATAGCCGTTGCGGCGCCGACCGCTGGCTTGCATTTCAATGAAAATATTTTTAACAAAATTAAAGCTAAAAAAATTCAATGCGTTTTTCTTACTTTAAATGTTGGCGCGGGAACATTCTTACCGGTTCGCACCGAAAGTTTAAAAGAACATAAAATGCATAGCGAAAAATTTTTTCTATCCAAAGAAAATTGTGAAATTATAAATAACGCCAAGAAAAATGGCAAAAAAATTATTGCCGTGGGCACCACATCGCTTCGAGCTGTTGAATCCAGCGTTGATAAGAATGGTATTTTGCATCCGCAAAATCGTGCTACTGAAATTTTTATTTATCCACCTTATGACTTTAAAATTGTTGATATTTTGATGACTAATTTTCATCTTCCAAAGTCAACTTTATTTATGTTAATTTGCGCTTTTATTGGTTATGAAAATGCCTTTAAACTTTACAGCCACGCGATTGAAAAACAATATCGCTTTTACTCTTACGGCGACTCTTCTTTGCTATTTAGAAAATAAATTTTTGAGGAATATTTTAGGTTAAATCTTTCATAAAATGAAAACCACGAATGTAAAAATCCTCTCCAAAATAGAGCGAATGTGATTTTTTATTTTCAGAATAAGAATCGAGAACCATTTTATCGCAACCTAGTTTGCGAGCTTTGTTTTCTAAGTAATTGAGAATTTTTTTGCCCACTCCGTTCCCACGAAAATTTTCATCGACAACCAAATTAGAGGCTTGCAAATAGCGTCCGCAATATAACATTCGCGCAATCCAATATCCCGAAATCGCGATCATTTTTTCATCATGAAAACCGGCAACCATTTTATAATTATTATTTAAAATCATTTCATCGAGAGCGCCTTCAAAGCCTTTATAATCCATCTTCTTATACATTTGATGAATCAATGGAAAGGCGTCCATCATCATATTTTTAGTCTCTAAATCTTTGATAACAATATCCATTTTATAAATTTTTTAATTGCTCTTCGAGCTTATAAGCCCAAGAGCTAATTGTTCCCGCGCCCGTACATAAAACCAAATCTCCTTTGGAAATTTGCGTCTTCAAAATTGAAGCCAAATCACTTTCGTGATTTAATTTTATAACATTTTTATGTCCAGTTTTTTTAATTCCGGCAATAAGCGCATCTTGCGTGATGCCTTCAATTGGAGCTTGCGAAGCCGAATAAATATCGGAAACAATTACACAATCCGCATCATTAAAAGCATTACAAAATTCATTAAACAAATCACGAACTCGCGAATATTTATGCGGTTGAAAAACACAAATTAGTCGATTGTTTTTTACTAAATTTTTAGCGGTTTTTAGAGTTGCTAAAATCTCGGTGGGATGATGGCCGTAATCGTCAATTATTGAAACCTCATTAAATTCACCAACTTTTGTGAATCTTTGTTTAACTCCAGTAAAACTTGCTAAACCTTGTTTAATTTGATTAGCATCTAATTTTAAAAATTTAGCAATCGCAACTGCCACCAAAGCATTACTAGCATTGTGTTCGCCATAAATTGGCATTTGAGCATTCTCAATAATTTCGCCACTTTTAAAATAAATATCAAAAGTTAAACCTTTAATATCCATTTTAATATTTTTCGCCATAATATCCGCTTGCGTCTTGATAGAGTAAGTTACTAAATTTTTATGAGTTGATGAAAGTTTATTATAAATCTTCGCAACTTCTTCACTATCAATGCACAAAACGCATAAACCATTTTGTGGAATTTGCGTAATATATTTTTCAAAACAGGCTTTTTGTTTTTCAAAATTTCCGCCATATCCTGAAAATTCAAGATGCTCTGGCTCAATATTGGTGACGGCTCCAATGAAACTTGGCAAAATAACAAAACTGGCATCGGATTCATCTGATTCGGCAACCAAATATTCGCCCGAACCAATTTTAGAATTACTTTGAAAATGATGAATTATTCCACCATTTATTATCGTTGGATCAAAATTATTTGATTCAAGCATCATCGAAACCATGCCCGTCGTGCTAGTTTTGCCGTGGGTTCCCGCGATAGTAATACCTTTGTATTCTTGCATAATTATCGCCAAAAGTTGCGCGCGCGTTAAAATTGGAATATTACGATCTTGTGCTTTTAAAATTTCCGGATTGTTGTTTTTAATAATCGAAGTTTCAACCACTAAAGACACGTCATCGGTAAGATTTTTTTCATCATGTCCAACAAAATATGTGGCTCCCGCTTCACGAATTTTCGGCGTTAAATAATTTTCTTTTAAGTCCGAACCTTGAACGGCAACATTCCATTTTCTTAAAATGAAAGCCAAAGCACTCATACCGATGCCACCAAGCCCAATAAAATGAACTTTCTTTTGTTGTTTTATATCGCTAATATTCATGTAAAAATAAAAAAACTTTTTGAATTGTTGAAAACAAAATTGAAGGTAGAAAAAAAATTTTATTTGTAAAATCAAAATTTCAATTTTTATAAAAAAATGCTTACAAAAGTTATAAATCAAATTTTTGAAATTTGGCAAAAAAACAATCCGCAACCTAAAACTGAGCTGGAATTTACTAATAATTTTACCTTACTTGTGGCTGTCGTTTTATCGGCTCAAAGCACTGATATCGGCGTTAACAAGGCCACAAAAAATCTTTTTAAAGTTGCGGATACTCCGCAAAAAATGCTCGCTCTTGGCGAAGAAAAATTGAAAAAATATATTTCAACGATTGGGCTATACAACGGCAAGGCTAAAAACATTATAATTCTAAGCGAACAATTAATAAAACTGCATAATTCTGAGGTGCCGAATGATTTTGAATCGCTCAAAAATCTAGCGGGAGTAGGGCAAAAAACCGCTAATGTAGTTTTGAATTGTGCGTTTGGCGCACCAACAATCGCGGTCGATACGCATGTTTTTCGCGTGGCCAATCGCCTTGGAATTGTTGACGAAACCAATCCCGAAAAAACCGAAAAATCATTGTTAAAAAAAATTCCAAAAAAATTTTTATATTACGCGCATCATTGGATGATTTTACACGGACGCTATATTTGCCAGGCCCGCAAGCCCAATTGCAAAAATTGCCAAATCGAAAAATTTTGCAAATTTGACAAGAAAGTTTTTTGATTATGAATCGCGAATGTTAACAAATTTGTGAATTAAATATTTGCATTATTTTTTTAGAGTTTATAATTGCAAAATTCTTTAAATAAAAAAATCATTTATGAAAGCCAACACCAAAATTAAAACCCAAAATACTCATCAAGAAAATCTTGATTTATTTAGTAATTTTCAATCTTTGCAAAATATTAAAAAGAATATTTCTTTAAAACTAAAGCCATCATTTATTGATCTATTTGCAGGCATCGGTGGCATTAAAATTGCCCTAGAAAATGCTGGATTCGATTGCGTTTTCTCTAACGATTTTGATAAAAATTGTAAAATTACTTTTGATTATAATTTCGCTTCGAAAAATTCTCTACAAAATCAAAATCACGAAATGTTTCTTGGTGATATTTCATCAATTCAAACTCAACAAATTCCTGCTTGCGATATTTTGGCTGGCGGATTTCCATGTCAACCATTTTCAATTGCTGGCTATCGTCAGGGATTCAATGATGAGAAGGGTAGGGGCAATGTTTTTTTCGATATTACTAGAATACTCGCCGATAAAAAACCACAAGTAATTTTACTTGAAAATGTTAAAAATTTAAAAAGTCACGATAATGGTGAAACAATAAAAATTATTTATTCGGAACTAGAAAATCTTGGCTATTTTGTATGCGATAAAGTCATGAACGCCCTGGATTATGGCAATATTCCACAAAATAGAGAAAGAATTTATATTGTGGCTTTTAAAAATAAAAATTCCTTTGAAAAATTTAATTTTCCAAACAAAATTTCTCTGACAAAAACCATTCAAGATTGTCTCGAAAAAGAAGTTGACGATAAATACTATTATAATGACAAGCCTTTATTTTCAAGGATTAGTACCGATGTGACTAAAAAATTTACTCTTTATCAATGGCGTAGAAAATATGTGCGTGAAAATAAAAGTTCGGCTTGCCCAACTCTCACCGCCAATATGGGCATGGGCGGGCACAATGTTCCGATTATTCTCGACGACAAAGGAATTAGAAAATTAACCCCGCGTGAATGTGCTAATTTTCAAGGCTTTCCCGCGAATTACAAATTGCCAAAAATCGTCGACTCAGCTTTGTATAAGCAATTCGGCAATTCAGTGGCAATCCCCGTCGTTGAGAGAATTGCGATGAATATTAAGCTGGCTTTGGACGGAGTAAACGAATCATGAATCATTATAAACTTTTATTTGAAGATTTTAAAAGAGTTTTTGAATTTGCTACTTCTTATTACATCGAACCAACAAAAAACACAACTGGTCGAACCAGTGGCGAGCCTAGGGGATTGGGTGCAATCCTTGATTCATTTACGATTGGTAAGCTTGCTGAAATTGGTGTAGAAAAAATATTAACAATTTTAAATAAGGAAAAAAAATATTTATTAGATTTTGATATTAAAAATAACAATAAAGTAAAAAATGAACCCGATATTGTTGCGATAAGTGAAAATAAACTACATAGGAATCCTAATATTTTTACAGAAATAAAAAACACTTCCGAGAATGACCGATGGATTGGACTTACAGAAGATCAATTTAATACGATAAAAAGAAGTTCTAAAGATAAAAAAATATTTATGATTTATGCTTCGATAAATTCTTCAATTACTAATAAAAATCCCAAAACAGTTGATTTATCAGGAATGTTTCTGAAACAGATCGAAGACACAAGTAAGAGTTTAATTTTTCAAGAATTTGCCGACCTAAATGCCGAATGCAAAATAGAATTTATTTTATCATCTCATGATTTAGAAAAATTCGGATACCATTTCGAAAGAGGAATGAATATGTATGAGACTAATATTTTTAAATTAAAAAATCGTAGTTCGTTTTATAGTAAAGACGGACTCAGAAAAGATGTTGTTAAGATTGAGGAGTTTATTAATTTTAATGATAGTATGAATCTTTCTATCAAAAAAAATGTTTTCGCAGAAAAGGAAGATATCGGCAAATTTAAGATTGAAGGAAGTTTTAAACTTATTGATAAAAGAATTAAGACTTTTATCGAATGTATTTCTGATGTTAAAATTGAAAACAATATATTTGGGGTTTTTAATTTAGAGAAAAATAATTTCTATGATTTTAATTTAGAAACTCTAGGACGAGATCCCACACTCAAAAGAAATAATATTTTTATTTCTAAAAAACATATTTATCAATTAATTGAGAAAAAATTAATTAGAAATCCCGAAAAAATTTTGCAAGAAATTGCTCAAGAAATTTAATTTTTTTACTTGCCTTACATTTCGCCCTTGCAAAACATCAAAATTCTCTAGCCCCCCAAGCGGGCTTACACCCCTAGAAATTTCTATAAACTCGGAAAAAGATTCGGGCTGTAGATCCCCCCTTGAGGGGGAGCGGGCTACGAGAATTTAACGGTAGTTAAATTCGCGGAGACGTGGGGGGTCAGAAAAGCCTAGATTATAATCGATTTCAAGCCAAAGTAAAAATTTCAAAAAATAATTTTTCAAAAAAGTCAATTTCTTTATTTGACTTTTAAAATAAAAACCCCTCACCCTAACCCTCTCCCCGAAGGCGGGGAGAGGGTTAGGGTGAGGGGTGATTAGAAATGTATCTTCTTGCGTTAAAAACAAAATCAAAAATTGTCTTTTTTGAATTTTTTTCATTTCAACTTTTTACATAATCTTAAAATCGTTGTCGCTATAAGCTTTTTTGACCCCCCACGACTCAAATGTCTTAACTACCGTTAAGACATTTTCGTCTGCTCCCCCTCAAGGGGGGAGCTAAAACCCGAAGCCTTTTATTTAGAATTAAGATTATAGCTGGTTTTTGTTAATTTTTTTACTCAATAATCTTTGTTTTAAATTTAACCCTGTATTTTATCGATGATTTTTAAATGTTATTTAATTACAAATTTATTAATGTGAGATTATGTGAGATTATGTGAGATTGTGTGAGATTAGTTTTTAATTCAAGTTTTTTGATTTGCGTTAGCAAATTTAATGCTAAGCAAATAACGCTTCCAATCTTAAATCAGGCGATTGAATTTGAAGGCGAGTCTGCGTAAGCCTACTCTAAGGTAGGTGCGCAAAGACGAGACCTGATAAATTCGATCGCATCATTTAAGAGTGGATGCGTTATTTATATTATCGCATCCTCAATTTGTAATTGCAGTTTCTCAACCCCCATCCAGCTATTGATATCAATGGTTCCGATTAGATTTATTGGTTGTGAAGTTTTGCATTCGATTAAATTTTGTGCGAGATTTGAAGTGCCTACGCGAAATAAAATCGCTTGAATTTGATTGTTAAATCCAACCATCGATTTGGCGCCAAAAATACAACTTAAATGTTCTTGTTTTTTGCCAACAAAATTAGTGCGGATTTTATAAACATTGCGTAATAAGAATTTAGGACGACTATTTGCCGTTCCAAATGGTTCTAAGTTTGAAAGCTCTTTAATTAAATCAAGATTGAGTTGCTCTAAATCAAGTTCTAAATCAAATTCATAAAGATTTTCTTGTAAAATTTTAGTGATTTTCTGTTGTAAATTATTGCAAAAAAATTGGTGTAAATCTTTAATTTTATTGATTTCAACGGCGAAGCCCCCAGCCATCGCATGCCCTCCGCCCTCAATTAACAAGCCTTCGAGCCGAGCTTTTAAAATTTCTCCACCAAAATCAATGCCGTTAATCGAACGGCACGAGGCCTTGGCTCGTGATTTTTTCTCATCAATCGTCAAAACCGCGACGGGTTTGCCATAAAGTTCTTTGAGTCGCGACGCTACAATACCAATGACTCCCTGATGCCAATCATTGGCAACCGCAAAAATTACCGCGTCATTTTTATTAAAACCATTTTTATTATTTTCTAGATTTTCAATGGCTTCGCTTAAAACTTGCGCCTCGATATCTTTGCGCTCTTGGTTTAGAACCTCAAGCCTTTGCGCAATTTCAAAAATCTGATTTTCATCTTCGCTTGATAAAATTGTCGCTCCTAAATTTGAAGTGCCAACCCTTCCGCCGGCATTGATTCTAGGGCCAATAACAAATCCTAAACTATAAGAATTGGGCTTGACATCAAGTCCGGCGGTGTCGCAAATTATGCGTAATCCAAGATTTTTTCTTTGTTGCATAATTTTTAGTCCAGAAGCCACGAAAGCTCGATTTAAGCCGACTAAGGGCATTACATCACAAACCGTTCCAAGCGCAACCAAATCAAGTAAAGAAAATAAATTTGGCTCCGAATTTTCTACAAAAAAATTATTATCGCGCAAAGTTTTATTGATGGCGACGATGAATAAAAAAACCACGCCGGCCGCGCATAAATTTTTGTGCGAAAATTCTTCATTAATAAGGTTTGGATTAATAATCGCAATGGCTTCTGGCTTATCAATAACGCCTAAATGATGATCGATAACAATTATTTCCAAACCAGCTTTTTTGGCAGTTTGCAAAGGCTCAAAAGCCACCGTTCCGCAATCAACCATAATCACTAAATCGGTGCCATTTTTTTTGAGATTTAATAAGGCTTCGGAGTTAGGGCCATAACCTTCTAAAATGCGATCGGGAATGTAAATTCCGACCTCAATTCCAAGTGCACGAAAATAGCGTTTTAAAATTGCGCTTGAAGTTGCGCCGTCAACATCATAATCGCCGAAAATAGTAATTTTTTTATTGGAATTAATGGCGTTTAAAACATGTTCGACAGCGATTTTCATGTCGCCAAGTTCAAATGGATTGGGTAAAATATTTTTAATTTTTGGATCTAGAAAATCGGCGATTTCATTAAGAGGAACTTTACGAATATTCAATAATTTAGCCAAAACTTCCGAAATGGAATATTTTTGCATAATCGCCAAAACCGTGCGCTCATCGCAGATTTTGGCTTGCCAATTTTTTTGTAAAATTGAGGTTTTTTGTGGGTTTGACATTTTGGTTTAGTAATAAATTAAGCGTCTTGTAAGAAGCTTTTTAATAATTTAGCACGCTTCGGGTGTTGTAATTTTTTTAATGCTTTGGCTTCGATTTGACGAATACGCTCACGAGTAACCGAGAATTGCTTCCCGACTTCTTCCAAAGTGTGATCCGTAACCATGCCAATACCGAAGCGCATACGCAACACTCTTTCTTCGCGCGAAGTAAGCGATGAAAGAATTTGTGCCGTAAGCTCTTTTAATTTTGAATGCGAAGCCGCATCGAAAGGCAAAACTGCGGTTTTATCTTCAATGAAATCACCAAGAACACTTTCTTCATCATCTCCCGATATAGGCGATTCAAGACTTACCGGATCTTTCGAAGTTCTTAAAACTTTACGAACTTTTTCGACGGGCATTAATAAACGATCGGCTATTTCTTGGGCATCCGGCGTTCTTCCGAGTTCTTGCGTTAATTGGCGCGAAGTTTTGACGATTTTGTTAATAGTTTCAACCATGTGAATTGGGATGCGAATCGTGCGTGATTGGTCTGCAATTGCGCGAGTAATGGCTTGACGAATCCACCAAGTCGCGTATGTTGAAAATTTATAGCCACGACGATATTCAAATTTATCAACGGCGCGCATCAAGCCGATATTGCCTTCTTGAATTAAATCCAAAAATTGTAATCCACGATTAGTATATTTTTTAGCGATGGAAACCACCAAACGCAAATTAGCTTCGATCATTTCTTTTTTAGCCTTCAATTCTTCTTCTTGGCTGTAGCGCAAATTGCTAATCATCTTTTTAAAATCAACAATTGAAATGCTCATGATTTTAGTAAATTTAGCAATTTTTTCGAGCGATGTAAGAATTTGATTTTCGCCCTCTTGCGTAAATTTTTGCCATTTTTTGTCTTTATTTTCCTTAACTTTTTTAAACCACTTGGCGCCATCTTCAATGCCAACGTAATTTTTTAGAAAATCAATTTTATCAATACCAAATGTTTGCGAATATTTTAAAAGCTCAATTTCGATTGATAAAAGTTTTTGTTGCGCCTCGTAAAGCTGATCTACCAAGGCCTTAATAAGACCATCATTGAAACTCACTTCATTAGAAAGAGCTTCAAAATCTAATCTTAATTTATTAATATCTTTGTCATTTTTGATTTGCTCAAGAGTTTTATCTTCCGATTTATCAATGATTTTTTGACAGATTGTAGCAATTTTTTGGAAAAGTTCGAGCATTTTTGGCATCAAAATTCTTTCCATCGAAACGAATGAAACCGCGCTTTCATCAATTTCTTCAAGCTCCTCATCTTCAAACAAGGAATCTTCGTTAATTTCAGCGGAATCAGCTTGCTCTTCAATAATAGCAACCACATCTTCAACATTACTATCCACAACTGGCGCTTTATCATTATTTTTTATGATTTCTTCGAGTTCAGAATTATACGTTTCATCAATTCTAATAATATCGCGAAGCAAAATAGTGCCGTTTGATAAGCCATTATACCACTCAATAAAATGGCGCATTATTAGTGGGCTTTGATAAAGAAAATTTACGGTTTTACTGCGCCCATCTTCTATTCTCATGGCGATAGAAACCTCATCGTCACGCGTCAAAAGCTTTACGGTACTCATCGATTTAAGATAAGTTTTTACCGAATCTTCGCTTCTTTTTTGACTTTTTTCATCATCTTTTGAAGCTAAACCTTCTTCGATTAATCGCTCAAGATCTTCTTCTTTTTCAACAATTTGAATTTTGAATTCACTTAGAATATCAACAATTCTATCGAGTTTTTTACCGTCGAGTTCAGTTTCAATATTTTCATTAATTTGCTCATGAGTTAAAAAACCTTGAGTTTTTCCAATTGCAATAAGTTTTTTAAGTTTGTTGGCTATTTCACTAGAAATTCTTTTAGTTTCATCATCACCTTTATTAATAGCGCTTCGAACATCTTGGATTAGTTGAAATTTTTCTGCCAAACGCGAAGTTTTGTCGCCTAATCTAGTTGAGGTCTTTGCGATTTTTACTTTTGGTGTTTTAACCTTCAAAATCTTCTCTTTCTTAGGTTTCTTAATTTTTTTCTCGATTAGTTTTTTTTCTTTTTTAACAACTTTTTCAACTTTTACTTTTAATTCTTTAACATTTTTTTTGACTGTTTTTTTTACATTTTTAGCAACATTTTTTACTAAATTTTTTGCAGATTTTTTTGCGATTTCAACTTTCTTTGAATTAACTTTCGCTGATTTAATTACTTTGGCTTTAATCGGAGCCTTGGCATTAGTTTTTTTACCAATTTTTTCTACAGTTTTAACAATTTTTTTCTCGATTTTTTTTGGTGAAGCTTTGATAATTTTTGAAGCTTTTTTAATGTTTTTTGCAATCGCAACGAGCTTTTTTTCAACTTTTTTTAATGGCTTGGGCAATTTTTTTTCAACTTTGGCAACCGCTTTCTTAATATTTTTTACCGCTTTAAGTTTTTTGACAACAATTTTGGTTTTTTTGGCAACAATTTTAGAGTTATTTTTTACAACTTTTTTGCCACAATTTTTTTTGTTAATTTTTTCTTAACTGCCATAAATTGATTAAATGATTTATATAAAAATTATAATATTTCTTTTTCAAGATCTCTAATTTGAGACTCAAGCGATTTTTTATAATCAAAAATCTCAATGATTTTTTGATTTTCTGAAATTGTAGTTTGATGAGTTTGAATTTCATCGGTTGCATTCAAATTTTCTAAATACTGCTCCTCAACCTTGAGCAGTAAATCTTTCAAAAACAAAAGGCGAAATTTTTGTTTTGCATTTTCGCAATTCGAATTTTGCCGAATTAAAATATTTTTAATCTCCTTAATATAAAGCTTGAAATCTGATTTTTCAAGCTCTTCGACAATATTTTGACAATTTTCATCGATCAAATTTACTACAAACTCTTTTAAATCGCTCATTTTTTCATCATCGAAGTGCATTTCTCTAAGATCGAAGTCATTATCACTGTAATCAATTAATTCAGGATATTTTATTAAAAAAGCCATGATCGACAAAGAATTTTGATTAAACTTATTGCGATTTTTGTTTGGTAAAATTGTAGTTTTGGCAATATTTTTCTTAAAATTATTTTGCGGACGACCAATTGAAAATAATGCATCTTTTGCAAATAAATTAAAATATTTTTTCGAAGAAGCGTCGGTGATTAAATTAATTTTAGCATTGAGTTCTAATTCAAGTCTCGCCTTATTTTCGGGCGATAATTTTTCAATATTCTTCAAACCCAAATCAGCGACAGCAAAATCAAACATTGCCTTAGAAAGAGGAACCGCTTCGTCGAGAATTTTTTTGAATTCGCGGGCGCCATAATTTTTTAAAAAATCATCGGGATCCATCTGATTTGGTAAAAAATTAAATGCCAAAGTTTTTTTAGAATTTATCAAAGGCAATGCAATTTCTAAAACGCGTTTTGCCGCCTTGACACCAGCATTATCGCCATCTAAACACATTATAATTTTATCAGTAATTTGAAAAAGTTGTTTCAAATGTTCTTCGCCGATTGCCGTTCCAAGACCTGCCACCACATTCTCAAAGCCATAATTGGCTAAAGAAATTGCATCAACATAACCTTCGACCATAATCGCGCAACCATTGTCAAATATCGCTTTGCGCGCATTTGAATAATTATAAAGTGTTTGATTTTTTTTAAAAATTTCGGTTTCCGCCGAATTTAAATATTTTGGAAGATCGTCTCCCAAAGTTCGCCCTCCGAAAGCTATCATTCTGTTTTTGCGATCGCTGATTGCGAAGGTGATGCGATTGCGTAATTTGTCATAAAATTTACCATTATCACTTTTACCAATTACTCCGCAACCTTCAATTTCTAAGTCGCTAAAGCCTAAATTTCTTAAATGATTTAGCAATCCTTCGTAAGAATTTAGCGCGTAACCAATATGAAATTTTTTGGCAATTACTGAATTAAATCCGCGTTTCTTTAAATAATTTCGCGCCTCGACAGCATTTTCTTGATATAAATTTTTCTCAAAAAATTGATTAATTTTTTCAATAATTTCAAAATCTCGTGCCACATAATTTTGTTGAATTTGCGATGAAGCAACTAGGGGGACTTGAATTCCAAAATCATCGGCGAGTTTGAAAATTGCTTCTTTAAATTCTAGTCTTTCATTTTCCATCGTAAAAGTTATTACATCGCCATGCGCTTGGCAACCAAAGCAATGATAAAAACCTTTTTGATCGTTGACCGTAAAAGATGGCGATTTTTCATTGTGAAAAGGGCAAAGTCCAAGAAAATTTTTGCCTTGTTTTTTAAGGCGGACTTTTTTCCCGATGACTTCAGAGATAAGAATCGAGGAGCGTAATTTTTCTGGAAAATCTTTGGAAAAATTCATGCTAATATTGTTAAATTTGGAATCTTAAAATTATAAAATGTGCCACATAAAATCTAGCAAAGTCATACAGATTCCGAAGGTGAGCGGTATCGATAAATTATCATCAACGATAAAAAAACTTGGATAGGCTTCGATAAAAGTTAAGAGGGTGGCGATAAAAATTGCAAAAAAATAAAAGAGTAGGCGACAGTCAAAATATAACCCCGAAACCAGTATTACAATGACTGAAGTTACAAAGAATGCTAAAGATCCAGCGCGCGATTTTTCATAAAATGGAGTTGGTTTTATTGACTTTCCAATGATGGCAGCAATGGCGTCGGCAAAAATTAAAATACAAAAACCCGTAACCGCAATAACTTTGTCAAAAATTAAAAAATTTATCAATGCTCCGCCAAAAACCCAACTCATCCCCGAAAGTTTTTTCTGATTAATTTCTGTATCGCGCATGATAATTTTAAAAAATTTGCACGCAATATTGTTAAGCTTATCAAACCTACATCTATAGTAATCTAACATTATTATGATTACCGAAATTGGAATAAATATTTTAAGAAATTCATTCTTTCCTAGCTTAATAAAAGAAACTGGAATTATGAACAATAAAATATGAAATAATTTTCTATAAAGCTCTTGCTTGATTGGCATTTTTTAATTATTTTTGGTTAGGGTTTTTACTTTCTTCGCCTTGATAAATAACAATCTCATCTTTTCCGACATATCCCAATATTTTTCTAGATTGCTCATCAACCAAATCAAGGTCAAGGGAATCATAATCCATGCCCTTTATCATTTCTTTTTTAGAGCGAATTTTATTTTGCAATTCCGCTTTCTGGAATTCGATTTGTGACACTTGTTTTGATAGCAAATAATATTCAATTAAGCCTTTATCGCCAAATATTGAGACGAACATAAAATAAAAAATCACTGAGATTGTAATGCAATAAGAAACAAAGGTTGCTTTATTGATGCGGTTTCTTCTGACGAAGTTGTATAGAGTATTTTTAGTGACAATCATTTAAAAAAAATTTATTTAAATCACCTCGCCATTATTCAAAATTCAAATTAAAAAACAATTTAAATTTTTTAACTTAAAAAATTTATTCTTTATTACAAAGTTCTTTGGCAACTTTTATAATGTCATTCGCCTTAGGTAGAGCAAGCCTTTCAAGGTTTGCAGCGTATGGCAAAGGACCATCAACCGAAGCTAATTTTTTAATTGGTGCATCGAGATAATCAAAAGCTTCGTCAATTAAAATTGAAGCGATTTCACTGCCAACCGAAGCAAAAGGGAAGCCTTCTTCAACGGTTATGCATCGCGAAGTTTTTTTCACCGAATTAACAATTGTTTCGCGATCAATTGGGCGAATCGTTCTGAGGTCAATCACTTCGGCAGAAATACCAATTTTTTCTAATTCTTCGGCAGCTTCAAGTGCGTATTTTACGACCAAAGAAAAAGCGATAATAGTGATATCCGAACCTTCGCGAAGAATTTTGGCTTTACCAATTTCAACGATATGATCATCATCATATTCCTCTTCAAAACTAAAGCCGTAAGTAATTTCATTTTCAAGAAAAATTACTGGATTTGGATCGCGAATTGCTGATTTTAGCAAGCCTTTTGCATCAGATGCGCTGTAAGGTGCAACAACTTTTAATCCCGGAATTGAACCATACCAAGAAGCGTAACATTGAGAATGTTGCGCGCCCACTCGAGACGCCGCGCCATTTGGACCGCGAAACACGATTGGGCAACGCACTTGTCCGCCCGACATATAATTTGTTTTGGCGGCAGAATTAATGATTTGATCGATTGCCTGCATGGCAAAATTGAATGTCATAAATTCAACTATTGGTCTCAATCCTGCAAAAGCAGATCCGACCGCAAGACCTGCAAATCCATGCTCGGTGATTGGGGTATCTATTACTCTTTTAGCGCCAAATTCGGCAAGCAAACCTTGCGTTACTTTATAAGCGCCGTTATATTCAGCAACCTCTTCACCCATCACATAAATTTCAGGATGTTTACGCATTTCTTCCGCCATTGCTTCACGAAGCGCTTCACGAACTGTAAGTTTTCTAAGAGTCATAAATTAGTTATAAATCTCGGTTAAAAGCTCTGACTCATCAGGCTCAGGACTATTTTTTGCAAACTCAACTATTTCATTGATTTCATTTTTGACTGCATCATCGATTTTTTTGATTTCATCTTCGCCAACTACTTTGTTTTCAAGAATCGCGATCCTCAAAGAATCAATTGGATCTTGGTCTTTTTTGCAATTAACTTCTTCTTTTGAGCGATATGTTGCCGGATCAGACATTGAATGTCCACGATAACGATAAGTATCCATTTCAAGAATCATTGGACCATTACCCGCCCTTACATAATCAACGCATTTTTGACCCTCACGAATTACTTCAAAAATATCCATGCCATTAATTTTAACGCCCGGAATATTAAAGCCGATGCCTCGCTTATGAAGTTCATCAACCGAAGAGGCTCTAGAAAGAGATGTCCCCATGGCGTAATGATTATTTTCTATAATAAATAAAACTGGCAAATTCCATAATTTTGCCATGTTGAAGGCTTCATAAACTTGACCTTGATGAGCCGCGCCATCGCCAAAATAGCAATAAGTGACATTATTATTGCCTTTATATTTATCGGCAAAAGCAAGTCCAGCGCCGATTGGAACCGAAGCTCCAACGATGCCATGGCCGCCATAAAAATGTTTTTCCAAATCAAATAAATGCATCGATCCACCTTTGCCTTTTGAAGATCCATCTCTTCTCCCAAGCAACTCTGCCATAATTTTCTTTGGATCCGAACCAACTGAAATCATATGTCCATGATCGCGATAAGTGGTAATAACTTTATCGCCTTTTTGCATTGTGTAATGCATTCCTGAAGCTATGGCTTCTTGACCAATATAAAGATGACAAAAACCCGCAATTAATCCCATGCCGTAGAGTTGCCCAGCTTTTTCTTCGAAGCGACGAATTAATAGCATTTCGCGATAAAAACCGAGTAATTCTTCTTTCTTAAAATCTTTGATTGAATTATTTTTAATCATTTTAAAAAGTTGTTAGAATTTTTGAATTTTAAAAATATGTTTTTTTAAATTTAAGATTATGCATTGTAATTGAAATTAAATTTAAATTAAAAGTCAAATTTATCAAAATTATATTTTTTATTTTGAAAATTACAGTTTTCATTACCAAGTCCTTGCTTCGCAAGCCTATTTATCGTTTTGCATAACTCAAACTTCATGGTTTTTTTCAATTCGATTTTAAAATTGGATAATCTTTTTTGATTATTATAACCACATAATCCATAATAAATCTAAAAATTTCTGGGACTAGGACATACAAGAAATAACAACAGATCGCCAAAATAAAAGCCACGAACAAACCATATAAAATTTTGTTCATTATTTCCTTAGCCTTATCTGCAGTCGAAGTGTTATTTGATTTTTTTATAATATCGTCCATAATTTGATTAATTAAAAAATTTATTATCACTTTATTATCAAATGGTTATTATAAATTTTAATTTATAAAATTAAAACATCGAAATAAATTTTAAAAATTCTAATTTAATTATTTAAAATGGTCGAAAATTTTTCAACATTGTCATTTTTAACTATAATTTTTTGCACTTTATCATGCTCAATGATGGGTAATTTAGTTTTGTGGAAGCGCATTTCTTTCTACGGAGACGCAGTTTCTCACTCAGCTTTACTCGGATTCACCCTTGGAGCATTTTTAGAGATAAATCAAATAATTATTTTGATAATTTTTAATCTAATTTTTTCTACTTTGGTTAATTTATTATCAAAACAAAAATCATTTGCGATCGACAGTATTGTGATGATTTTGTCTTACTTTTTTATGTCATGTGCCGTTTTATTCAACGAAAATTTTAACAAAAATTTTGTTTTTGAAGAATTTCTCTTTGGCGATATGTCGGCAATTACAATCTTTCATTTTTTAATAATTTTTATTTTAAGCATTCTAATTTTGCTTTTTATTATTTTTTATTTGAAAAAGTTTTTAATCGCATTATTAAATCCAGATATTGCCATCGTAAAAAATATCAAAATAAATAATTTAAATTATTTATTTATGATTTTATTATCATTGCTGATAGCTTTCGCAGTAAAGGTTACGGGCGTTTTTCTAATTACCGCTTTAATGATAATTCCTTGCGCCACCGCGAGAATTTTTTCGAAAAATCCAAAAGAAATGATAATAAAAAGCGCCATTTTAAGTGTTGTCATATCAAGTTTAAGCTTTTTATCGGCAAGCTCTATGAGTTTGTCAATTGGACCCGCAATAATATTTTTTCACTGCATATTATTTTTTATTTCATTACTAATTAAGAATTTATTTTATGACAAAATTTGATCACAAAACTGCCGTTGTTTTATTAAATTTGGGAGGCCCCGATAAAATTGAATCGGTTCAACCTTTTTTATTTAATTTATTCAACGATAAAGCGATTATATCATTGCCTCAACCTTTCCGTTTTCTTATCGCAAAATTGATTTCTTCGCGACGCAAAAACAAAGCACAAAATATTTACAAACAAATTGGTGGCAAGTCACCACTCTTAGATATAACACTCTCACAAGCTGATTCTCTCGAGCGCGAATTGTCTTTCGATGGTAATTACAAAGTCTTTACGATAATGCGCTATTGGCATCCTTTTTCAAAAGAAGTTGCTAAAAAAATCAAAGCATACAAGCCCGATCAAATTATTTTACTACCTCTTTATCCACAATTTTCTAGCACTACAACCGCGTCTTCCGTTAAAGATTTTGCCGATAATTTTTTTGAAACTTCAATTCCGATAAAAATTGTTTGTTGCTATCCAAATCAAAATGATTTTATAAAATCTCACGCGCTTCACATCAATCAAACTTTGAATAAAATTGAAGATAAAGATTTATCGAAAATAAGACTATTATTTTCTGCACATGGACTGCCTCAGAGCGTTATAAATAAAGGCGATCCATATGTTTTTCAAGTTGAAGAAACTTCTAAAAAAACTATGGAATTCTTGAGGGATTTAAGAAAATTAAACAAAAATTCTAAAGAATTAAATTTGGAATATCGCATTTGTTATCAATCAAAAGTTGGGCCATTAAAATGGACAACTCCAAGCTTAGAGCAAGAGGTTCGTAGCGTTGCTCTTGATAAAAAAATTCCCGTAATAATTCCTATCGCTTTTGTTTCAGATCATTCCGAAACTTTGGTTGAACTCGATATAGAATATTTTGATTTTGCCAAAGAACTTGGGGTCAAAAAATATTATCGAGTGCCATCGCTAAACATCGAGAGAAGCTTTATTCAAGGGCTTTCAAATATTGTAAAAAGCACCTCTAAAAATACTAGTTCAGCAATTTTTTGTGGCGAAAATCCACAAAGAATTTGTCCTAAAAAATTTACATTATGTCCAAATCCAAATTTTCAAACAGAATCTTGTCAAGGCTAGTGAATATAGATATCGAAGTTAGATCTAAAAAATGGCTCGAGATAAAAAATATTGAAAAATTTATTGAATCTCAAGCCAAAAAACTTCTTGAAAATTCGCCACTTGAAGAATTTTTAAAGCAAAAAATTCATTTTGATTTATCGATTTCTTTATGTTCAAATTTGCAAATTAAAAAAATTAATCAAGAATTTCGTAAGAATGACAAGCCTACAAATGTCTTGTCTTTTGGCAATTTAGACGAAAAAATTATTCAAAAATACGGATTAGAAAAAGCTATCGGAAATAATAAATATATTTTTCTTGGCGATATAATTTTGAGTTACGAATATATTTTAAAAGAGGCTGAAAGTCATAAAAAAAATTTTAAAGATCACTTGACTCACTTGATTCTACATGGCATTCTTCATATCTTAGGACATGATCATGAAAAAGAAAAAATGGCAAAAATCATGGAAAATCTTGAAATAAAAATTCTTAAAAAATTTAATATCAACAACCCTTACAATCAATGACATCTAAATCGTCTAATAGTTTTAACATTAAAAAATTTATTAATTTTTTCTTTAATTTATTTGGCAAAAAAAATAAAAAATCTTTTTCTTCTTTGATTAATTATATTACTGAAACCTATGAAAGAGAAGGTTTCATAACTCTAGAAGAAAAAAAGATGCTTAAAAATATAGTTAATTTTGGCGATAAAAAAATTAACACCATCATGATTCCGCGATCTGATATTATTGCCATCCCGGAAAACATTACTCTTACCGAAATTAAAAAAATTATTACCGAAGATGAGCACACTAGAATCCCCGTCTACAAAGATAATATCGACCATATCGTCGGATTCATTCACAGCAAAGATTTAGCAAAATTTTTATGCGACGAAAATAGTGATTTCAATCTACAAAAAATTATACGAAAAATTTTATTCGTGCCATGTTCAACAAAACTTCTTGATGCACTTCTAAGAATGCGCTCATCAAGGGTTCACATCGGAATTGTCCTTGATGAGTTTGGTGCAGTTGATGGCTTGGTTACGATCGAAAATCTTGTTGAAGAAATTGTTGGAGAAATTGATGACGAGCACGATGTTCCGCTCGAAAGCTCTTTTTTTCAAATTAAAAAAATTAACGAAAGAACTTATCACCTTGGGGGCAGGGTTGAAATAAAAAAATTCGAAGAAATATTTAAAGTAAAATTTGAAGATTGTATCGCCGAAACTGTTGGTGGATTAGTTATGTCAGCGTTTAAATCTATTCCAAAAACCGGCGCGAAAATTGAAAAATCTCAATTAGTTTTTAAAGTTTTAGATGCTGATAAAAGAATGGTTAAAGCCGTTGAAATTAAAGCTTTATACGACCTTTAAATTCACTCAATTTTTTCTCAACTGCGTCAAGAATTTTTGTTTGTAATTTTTGGTTATTTAACTCATTTATTTCTGGAATACAAGTTGGTGAAGTAACATTTATCTCGGTTAAATAGTCCCCAATTACATCAATTCCAACTAACAATAAATTCAATTCTTTTAGATGCGAAGAAATTTCTCGACAAATTTCTAAATCTCTATTTGTTATTTGCGCCTTTTGCGCACTTCCTCCAATGTGCAAATTCGAACGAATTTCACCCTTTTGCGCAACTCTTGCAACTGCTCCAATTGGCTCTCCATCGAGTAAAAAAATTCTTTTATCGCCATTACTAATTTCTTCTAAAAATTTCTGAGCAATCAATGGTGTTTTATAAAGTTTTTGCATCATTTCAAAATTCGAAGTAAGATTTTGCGAAGCTTCGTCAATTAGTATAACGCCATCAGCGCCAAAGGAATAAAGTGGTTTTAAAATAATTTTTTTATGTTCTTTGTAAAATTCTTTTATAATTTCTAAATTTGATGAAATTATGGTTGGCGGAGTTAAATTAGGAAAATTAGTGACAAATAACTTTTCAGGACAATTGCGAATATTTGATGGATCATTCACTATTAACACTGAATCTTTTATTTTTTCTAAAAAATAAGTTGTTGTTAAATAATTCATATCAAAGGGGGGGTCTTGTCGCACTAGGATTACATCAAAATCATTAAGATTTTGATATTTTTTTTCTAAAATTTCACAGAAATTACTTGAATTATTAAGTTTTATTTTTGATATTTGTGCGAAAATTTTTTGTTTTTTAACATCAAAAAACATTGATTGTGGCGTGTAATAAAAAATTTCATGACCACGAATTTGCGCTTCTTGGAGCATTAATAA
This sequence comes from Rickettsia typhi, assembly GCA_945890035.1. Lineage (GTDB taxonomy): Bacteria > Pseudomonadota > Alphaproteobacteria > Rickettsiales > UBA1997 > CAILUF01. Next base: position 10,011 of record CAMDCJ010000001.1, on the reverse strand, counting down.
AGTAGTATCAGTTTTGATATTTATTGAAAAAATATCATCCATTTGTGCAACTATTTTCATTATAAAAAAATATTTAATGTTTTAAATAAATCTATAATAATTTTTAAAAAATAAATGCAAAATACTAATTTTATAAAAACCATGCCAACCTTTGATATTGGAGACTTCGTGATTAGAGAGGAGCATGATGACGATGTTGCAAATTATTTTGAATATTATTCAAATCCTGAGGTTAATAAATATATTTTATGCACCATTCCGCAAAATATCGAAGAAGCGCGTCATGATTTTTATTACTGGAAAAGCACTTTTTCAAGAGGCGACGGCGCTTATTTTGCAATCGCTAGAAAAGCGGATAATAAAATGATTGGATCAATTGGTTTAACGGGTTTAAATTCATTTCATAAAAGAATTGAAGTTAGTTATGATTTATCGCAAGAATATTGGAAAAAAGGCGTTATGAGCAAGGCTATTCAAAAAATTTGTGATTACGGATTTTATGAATTTAAGGTTAATCGAATCGAAGCGAATGTTGTTCCGCAGAATTTAGCTTCACAAAATCTTTTAGAAAAAAACGGCTTTGTTGTCGAGGGCTATCTTAGACAGCACCGCCTTCACAAGGGTGAATTTAGGGATGTACTTTTTTTTAGTTTGCTAAGAAATGATTTTTATAAATAAAAAGTTGAAAAATTAATTTGACTTTTTTTATTGGGCTTGGTTTAATGCTTGCCCCTTATTTAATTTATTTGTTAAGTTGACTTTGTTTTAAAGTGAGTTTAAACTTATTAACATAGTTTTGTATTGATAGGTCTAGTGCTAATCATTGTATATACAAAATTTTAACAAAAAATCTTTAGATAAATTTAAACTGCCAGCTAAGCTTTGTAGCTTAGAAGCAGTTAACAAGTTTTTTATTTTATTATGCTTAAAACATACACAGCGAAACCAAGTGATATTGAGAAAAAATGGTGGTTAATTGACGCCGAAGATTTAATAGTTGGTCGCTTAGCTACAATTGTCGCAAAAATTCTACGCGGAAAACACAAAACAACATTCACTCCCAATATTGATTGCGGTGATTATGTGATCATTATCAATGCCGAAAAAGTTAAACTGACCGGCAAGAAATATGCAGAAAAACTTTATTACTGGCACACTGGCTATCCTGGAGGAATCAAAGATCGCACGGCTCGTCAAATAATGGAAGGAAAACATCCTGAAAGAATTCTTGAATACGCAGTTTCAAGAATGATGTCTCGCGGTCCACTTCAAAGAGATTTAATGACTAAACTTCATATTTATAAAGGCAACGAGCACAAGCACCAAGCACAAAATCCACAAATACTTGATGTCGGCGCCATGAATCGTAAAAACAAAAAAACTAACTAAATTATGTCTGCACTTATTAAAGAAAAGATTATTGAAATCAAAGAAAAATCTGAACCCCAAGATAAAAAAGTTTATCTTCAAGTTCGCGATTCTTTCGGTCGCTCTTATGCAACTGGCAAAAGAAAAAATGCGATTGCTAAAGTTTGGATCAAACAAGGCACAGGCAAAGTAACAATCAATGACAGAGAAGTTAAAGGTTATTTCGGTCGTGAAATCCTTGTTAACATTGCAAAAGCACCTTTTGGAGCTACAAAAAATGAAAATAAATTTGATGTCGTCGCCACAATTTTAGGCGGTGGTAAAAGTGGACAAGCTGGCGCGTTATCTAACGGCATTAGCAAAGCCCTAGTTTTATTTGACCCATCAAATCATCCAACATTAAGAGCTGGTGGCTTCTTAACTCGCGATCCTAGGGTTGTTGAGCGTAAAAAATACGGTCTCAAAAAAGCTCGCAAAGCTCAAACTTATCGTAAACGTTAATTTCTTTGAGCTTAGAGCATCAAGTTCTAAGCTCACTTTTTTATCTTCGTAATTTACTACATTTAATCTCAATTCAAAATGGCTAACTGTTATTTTTTAGCAAAAAAAATTTATATAGCCTCCGACCACGCTGGATTTGAACTCAAAGAATATCTAATCACCTCTTTCAAAAAAAATAATATCGAAATAATCGACCTAGGTTGTAACTCTGCAAAAGATTCAGTTGATTATCCAGATTATGCCAACAAATTATGCGAAAAAATTACCGAAAATAACTTTGGTATTTTAATTTGCGGAACTGGAGTTGGAATATCAATTTCCGCCAATCGTCATAAAAAAATTCGTGCAGCACTTTGTTACAATAAAACCATAGCCAAAAATGCGCGCGCTCACAACGATGCCAATGTTATTTGTTTGGGAGCAAGAATGCTAAAGAAAAAATATGCCTTGGCAATTTGTAAAACTTTTTTTACTCAAAAATTTGATGGTCAAAGACATGTCGCTAGAGTCGAAAAACTTGGATTATAACCAAAAATTAATTCGCAGCTTTGGCAGAACAAAGAGTCGTAAATTATCTAATCATAAAAATTCTCTTTTAGAAAATTTTTACGAATCATATAAAATATCCAACATCGACAACGCAAATTCCAAAAATTTTTTAGAAATAGGTTTTGGTTTTGGAGATTTTATTTACGGCAAAGCCAAACAAAATCCTGACACCATTTTTTATGGTTGCGAACCTCATTTAAACGGCATTGTTAATTTACTCGGCATGCTTAAAAAAGAACCTTTAACCAATTTAAAAATTACTAATAAAGATATTAGAATTTTTATTGATAATTTTCCTGATAATTTTTTTGAAAAAATCTTTATTTTATTTCCCGATCCTTGGCCGAAATATAAACATTTCAAAAGACGCTTAATTGATAAAAATTTTTTAGATCAAATTCTTTTTCCAAAATTAAAAAATGCTGGAAAAATTATTATCGCCACAGATCATGACTCCTACAAAACATGGATTCTAAGTCATATTTTACAAAGCTCAAAATTTAATTGGCTAGCTAATTCAAAAAAATCTTGGCAAAATTTTCCCAATGATTGGATAATTACAAAATATCAAAAAAAAGCAATAATTGAGGGCAGGGAGCCAATTATAATTGAAATTGAAAAATCATGATCGATAAATCACAATTACCAAATGTCAAAGGCGAATACAGATTCGACGCCAAATTAAATAATTGGTTCGATCTTAAGGGTAGGGCAGAAATATTATTTAGACCAAAAGATGTGGAAGATTTGGCGTATTTTTTAAAAAATATTTCTCCAGAATTTAAAATACAAATTATCGGCGCCGGATCAAATGTTATAATTTCCGATGATGGCGTTAAAGGCATCGTTATCAAGCTTCCAGCAAGTTTTTCCGAGATAAATCATGATAATGAAACGATTACCATCGGATCAGCATCTTTATGCTTAAATATCGCACAATATTGTAAAAATTTTGGATTGGGCGGTTTAGAATTTCTAAGTGGCATTCCTGGATCGATTGGCGGTGCAATTGCTATGAATGCTGGATGTTACGGCGCCGATATTTCGAAAAACCTAATAAGCGCCACGGCGATTGATTATCTGGGTAATTTTCACGAAATACTTAACCAAGATTTTGGTTTTTTTTATCGCGGAAACAATCTTTCAAAAAAATATATTTTTATTTCTGGAAAATTTAAATTTAACCAGTCGACCACTCAAGAAATCTCGGATAAAATTTCTGAATTGCAAAAAACTCGCGAGAACTCTCAACCCATTCGAGCAAAAACGGGCGGAAGCACCTTTAAAAATCCACCCAATAAAAAAGCCTGGGAATTAATTGACGCCGTTGGCTTTAGAGGAAAATCAATTGGGGATGCTCAAATATCACAAAAGCATTGTAATTTCTTGATTAACAATAAAAACGCCTCTTCAAGAGATCTAATTGCATTAGGCGAGGAAGCTAAAAAAGAAGTGCTAAAAAACTTTAATATCGATTTAGAGTGGGAGATAAAAATACTAGAATAATTAATTTTTAACTTATAAAATTGTATTACTCCTTTTTATTTTATTACAAATTTATAATAAAACTTGAAATTAGATTTTTTGTTTATACCTTTTTTAAGTAAAACTAAAAATTTTTTTAAGAAATATATATGTCTAATATAACATAATTTTTATTAATGATATAAAAAGTATAAAAAATAGCTTGAACCTAAAAATTATTAATAATAAACTAACAAAATACATCTAAATAAAATATTAATTTTAATTTAAATAAATTATGAAAATTAACTCCAAGCAATTATTTAAAATCTCTTTGACAACAGCTTTTATCCTAGCCTTGTTTCCAATATTATTTTCCGATCTTAGCCTAGTAGAAGCATTAGCAGCAGACCTAACAGCAGAACAACTAAGAGAAGCAGCTGATCAAAAAACTAAAGCTGATGCTGCTATGGAAGCAAGTGCAAACATCAGCTCTAACTCATTAACAAGAGTTATGTGTAATGCCTTAAGAATTGTAACAGGTGGAGCTGGTAAAACTTTTGCGACTTTCGCGGTAATTGCAACCGGCATAGGTTTCTTCACGGGTAAAGTATCTTGGGGTTTGATGATTGGTGTTGCAGCTGGTATCGCCACAATGTTCGGAGGCCCTTCTATTGTTGCGGCAATTTCAGGTGAAAACACCAAAACGATGTGCTCACTAAACTAATAAAAAACAATTAAAATTATGTCAAGAAAGTGTGAATTATTAAATATAGGCGCAATGAGTGGAAACAAAGTTTCTCACTCAAATCGCAAAACTAGAAGAAGATTTTTACCAAACTTAAAATCAATTTCTTTTTTTAGCGATCTATTGGGAGCCAATTTAAATCTTAAAGTTGCAACTTCAACCTTAAGAACAATAAATAAATATGGAAATATCGATAATTTTTTGACTAAATATAAATTCAACAAATTATCAGAAAGAGGTCAATCTCTAAGACTAAAAGTAAAAAATAAACAAAAAATTGCTTAGAAGAATTTAGACTTGAATAAATAAAATGCAAAAATGGGCTTTGAGCTACAAATTTTCAAAGCCCATTTTTTTATTCTAAGCTTTACTTAAAGAGACTTGTGCGCTTATTAAAAAACTATTTCGCCTCCACTTCCCCCCACTTTAATAAACAAACATTTTGCTTTTTCTTTAAAAATTATTAAGGAATTTTTTATTTATAAAAATATCATTGAAAAGAAAATATCAAAAAATATAATTCAAAACAGCGCAATACCAAATTAAAATAAAAATTTACTTTATAAAATTTAATTTTGTATAACAAAATTTTAATTTCAAATTTACCGTTTTTAAAAAAATTTAAAAAATTCTTTATAAAATCATAAATTTACCAAAAATTTTTTAACTTAACTCTCTTTCAAATGTCTGAAAATATTTTTGATATAATTATTATTGGCGGTGGCCCAGGTGGCTATGTTTCGGCAATTAGATCTGCTCAATTAGGCTTAAAAGTTGCTTGTGTTGAAAAACACAAAAATCTTGGCGGAACCTGTTTAAATGTTGGATGCATTCCATCGAAAGCTATGTTAGAAATTTCACATAAATTTCATGATGCCAGCCATGAATTTGAAAAATTAGGAATCGGCATTTCAAAACCAAAAATTGATGTTAAAAAATTAGTTCAAAATAAAAATGATATTGTTTCGGGATTAACCTCAGGAATAGCTGGGTTGTTCAAAAAAAACAAAGTTGAACATTTTCACGGCGTCGCTAAATTTATCGATAAAAACTCGATTGAAGTTGTTAAAGAAGATGGCTCAAAACAAACACTTAATGCCAAAAATTTTGTTATAGCGACGGGCTCTGAAGTTGCTCAATTACCCGGCGTTGAAATTGATGAAAAAGTTATAATTTCTTCAACTGGCGCACTTAATTTAGAAACAGTTCCGCAAAAAATGATTGTAATCGGTGCGGGCGTTATAGGATTAGAACTTGGATCTGTTTGGAGTAGATTTGGAGCTGAAGTCGAGGTGATTGAATATCTCGATAAAATTACCCCGACAATGGATAATGAAATTTCTAGAAATTTCCAAAGAATCCTTGAAAAACAAGGCTTTAAATTTCGTTTATCGACCAAAGTTTTATCAGTTAAAAAAGATAAAAAAGGTGCAGTTGTAGAAATTGAATCGGCTCAAGGTGGCAACAAAGAAACTTTAAGCGCCGATGTGGTTTTGGTGGCAATTGGTCGCAAGCCGAACACTAATAATTTAGGCCTAGAAAATGTTGGTGTAAGAACCAATAATCGTGGCTTTATCGAGAATCATCATTTGCGCACTAATGTTGAAAATATTTATGCGATTGGCGATGTTACAACTGGCCCAATGCTTGCTCACAAGGCCGAAGATGAAGGTGTCGCGGTCGCAGAAATTATTGCCGGCCAAGCTGGACACATAAATTATAATACTATTCCAAATGTAATTTATACCTACCCAGAAGTCGCTTCAGTTGGCAAAACTGAAGAAGAATTAAAGGCACAAAATATCGATTACAAAGTTGGCAAATTTTCGATGATGGCGAACTCTCGTGCACGCGCTACTTTTGACGAACAAGGTTTCGTTAAAATCATATCTTGCGCCAAAAAAGATAAAATTTTAGGCGCTCATATTATTGCTCGCGAAGCTGGAAATACTATTCATGAAATTGTGGTTGCGATGGAATTTGGCGGAAGCGCCGAAGATATTGCGCGCACTTGTCATGCGCATCCAACCTACAACGAAGCGGTTAAAGAAGCTTGCCTTGCGGTTGATAAAAGACAAATTCACTCATAAAATATACAAAAAACTCGCAACGCTTACGTTCTATAGCTCCCACTCCCCTTGAGAGGCTTATAAACCTACATTTACAAAAACACTCGCAACATCAGCGGGCTCTAGCTCCCCCCTTGAGGGCTCTTCGCGTTTAAAAAATAGTTTAAACGGCTATTTTTAGCGAAGAGCAGGCTACGCGGATTTAACGGTAGTTAAATTCGCGGAGACGTGGGGGGTCAGAAAAGCTACAGAGACAATGAATTATCGATTATATCGAATTTTAAAATAAAAGAAATTCAAAAAAGTCAATTTCTTGATTTAACTTTTAAACTAAAAAAGTAACTCAATTTTTCTTTAAAAAATTATAAATTTTGGATTAAATTTAAAATCAAGAAATTGTCTTTTTGGAATTTTTTTTAGAAAAACGCTTCATCTTTTTCTTCGAAAAAGATTTGCCCCAGGGATTTCGTCGCCTTCGCTCCTTATCCCGCTCTTCGCTAAAAATAGCCATTTAGGCTATTTTTTAAACGCGAAGAGCCCTCAAGGGGGGAGCTGGATTCCGAAATCGCTTAAAGTTCGACGAATAAATTTAAAAAAGTAAAAAGTTGTGCCCTAAATCCTCTAAGAATTTTAAGATGATTACGAGGCGTTCGAGGTTCTTCGCGTTTAAAAAATAGTTTAAACGGCTATTTTTAGCGAATAACGGAATAAGGAGCCAAAGGCGACGCGGGTCCCAGTCGCGAATTTTTTTTGAAAAAAAATGAAGCGTTTATCCGCAAAAAAATTTTCAAAAACAATTTTTTGATTTTGTTTTTAATCTAAAAAATTGATAAATTTAAAAACTTTTAAATAAATCAAGAGGTCGTTCTTTTGGAATTTTTTTTCTTTAACTTTTCTCGTAACCTCAAAAACTTTGATGCCTTGGGTTTTTTGACCCCCCACGGCTCCCGAAAGCGCTTAAAGTTCGACGAATAAATTTAAAAAAGTAAAAAGTTGTGCCCTAAATCCTCTAAGAATTTTAAGATGATTACGAGGCGGTCGAGAGACGAGAAGCGAAAATGTATTTTAATACATTGAGCTTTGAGGGTTCGATGAACAACGAAGTAAGCGCTTAAAATTCGACGAGGATTTTAGAGTTTTTTGCGATAGGAGATGGCCTCTAACAAATGTCCCCTTGAAATTTCCTCAGAATTTTCCATATCGGCAATAGTTCTTGCAACCCTTAAAATTCTTGTTATTCCACGAATCGAAGTTTTGCTTTTTGTCACAAAATTTTGTAAAATATTTTGTAAACCTTCATCAATTTTGCAAAATTTCTCAAGAAATTTTCCGCTCATTTTTGAATTCAACATTTGCATATTTTTCAATTCTTCAAATTCTGCAAAGCGTTGTTTTTGTAAATTGCGAACCTCCGTAACTCTTTGCTTTATAATTTCTGAAGATTCATTTCTAAAATTATTTTTTTGATTTGCAAAAAAATCAAATTGCCCGACTTCGACAACGATATCGATGCGATCAAGTAACGGTCCTGAAATTTTATTCTTATATTCCTCTCCGCAAATCGGCGCTCTTTTACATTCTTTGGTGGCATCGCCTAAAAAGCCACAACGGCAGGGGTTCATAGCCCCCACCAATTGAAAATTAGCGGGATAAGTTGCGCAAGAATTAGCCCGAGAAATTGTTATTTCTTGATTCTCGAGCGGTTGCCGTAAAGAATCAAGAACCTGCCTTGGAAATTCTGCCAATTCATCTAAAAATAAAACTCCATTATGCGCCAAAGAAACCTCTCCCGGCTTAGCCTTGACGCCACCACCAACCATTGCCGGCATTGAACATGAATGATGCACTTCGCGAAATGGACGCGAAACGATAAGTTTGCCGTCGTTAATTTTATCACTTACGCTGGCAATCATATTTATTTCAAGCATTTCCATTAATTCTAAATCCGGCAAGATACTTGGAATTCGAGAAGCCAGCATCGATTTTCCACATCCTGGCGAGCCAATCATTAAAATATTATGCCCACCACTTGCTGAGATTTCGATGGCTCTTTTGGCTTGTTCTTGACCTTTTACATCAGCAAAATCTGGATATTTATTATTCTGAAAATTTTGAAAATTTTCGGGGCGATTTAAAATTTGCTCACCCTTTAAATGATTAATGAGACTAAGAATATCTGGAGTAGCAATTATATCAACATCACCTGCCCAAACCGCTTCTTTACCATTTGCTTTCGGACAAATTATACCACAACCCATTTGATTGGCGGTAATCGCCGAAGAGATGATTCCTGAAACACTATTGACGGATCCATCAAGAGAAAGCTCGCCCATTATAAAATATTTATCAATTAAATATTGTGGCAGAACGCCCATTTCAACCATGATGCCAATCGCGATCGCCAAATCAAAATGACCGCCTTCTTTTTGCAAATCCGCCGGCGCCAAATTAACAGTTATTTTTTCAAAAGGCCATGAAAGACCCGTCGAGGTGATGGCCCCACGAACGCGCTCTTTAGATTCGCCGACAGATTTATCGGGCAAACCGACAATTGAAAAAACTGAATTTCCATTTGAAATTTTGACTTGAACATCAACGGGATTGGCTTCAATACCGCTAAAAGAGAAGGTTTTTGTTTTGGCAACCATATTGGTGAATGATTTAAGTGGTGAAATTTATTACTTATTTTTATTTATAAATCTTATATTTTTTTATTACAACAATTATTTTATATAAAAAATATTTTTAATAATTTGGTATAAAAAAACCCGCCGAGAAGTTTTTCTCGGCGGGCATGCGTAGCAGAGATTATCACTTGGATAAACCCCTCATCTTTCTAAAAAAAGAAGATGCTAGTGTCATTAAATTTCAGTTTTATAAGTTTAAAAAAACTTATATTTCCGAAATAAACTAGAGTTATCTTAAGTTAAAGAAGTAACTATCGATAACGTAACTACAACGGCTAAAGGAATAAAAATCATAGTTTCGATGTTTGACAGTTAAAGACGAGAAGCCTATCAACAAGCCAAATTAAAAAATAATTTGGAAAGCGATGACCTCAAAAAAATACAAAAAAATTTTTACAAATTTTTTCGCAACCCAACCTCGATCTTTTCAATTTCTTGATTAGACAAAGGTATGAGTCCCGTTTGCAAAAGATAACCCTCATTGCCGAGAGTGTTTTTGCTAATAATTTCTGCGATAAATTCTTTCATTCCATCAATTAAATTTAAATGTTCTTTTTTATAATAAATATAAAGTGGACGAGAAATCTTATATACTCCAGAAACAATATTTTCTAGGGATGGAACA